>PLGY01000037.1 GCA_003139855.1 Candidatus Methanoflorens stordalenmirensis | reverse complement strand
TGAACCTCCTTACGTCGTCATTCATGGGAATAGCTTGACTAAGGTTGCGTATTGCGTTAGTGCGTTGAGCACGAGGAACAGAATGATCCCTCCAATGAGGCCATAGGCGATGCCTATGTCCCTACCAACGCGCTGCCCGTACCGCTGCGCCACCTCGGCCATTGCAAACTCCAGCCGCTCTTCGACCGAGTCGAGTTCGTGCTGGAGCTCTCGGTAGTCTGTTTGGTCTACTATTACCTGTGGGAATTGCTTTGGCATATTCTCATACCTCACTTTAGGAAGTAGTAGAGCAACGGCAGTCCTGCGATAAGGCACGCGCCCGCGAAGCCTAACGCAAACCCGAGTATGGAGCTGGCCCCGTACCCGGAGTCAAGCTTAAGCGTTCGCGTGGTAAGTAGCGCACGATACCTTATGTCGCTCATCAATGCGTCTAGCGATGCCATGCTCGGTGCCAGGGGTTTAGCTATGCCCTGGTCGAACTCAATGGCTGTTGTGGGTTCGGCTGCTTCGCCGGCTGGTGCCTGCTCTGCGCCGCCTCCGCCAAAACGTTCTGCTGCCATTTTTCACCTCAAGCTAGGGCTAGTAACCCCAAGATTCCGATCGAAATGAGCAACCCTATCACGATTCCCTCGATCTTCCCGGCATAGACGCCGGCGGCGTATTTGTTAAAGTTCCCGATGGTCTTCATGTGGAACTGCAAATTCTGCACGCGGGATTGCAAGGCCGCTACTTCTGCTGCCATAGGGGCCTCTACAATGGCCTCCTCGGTTTCTTTCTCTTTGATCTCAACGACGACCGGAGGTTCTGGATAAGCTCCGGGGTCTCGTCCGATCAGCTCTTTAACCTTCGCGGATATCGCGCTGACGTCCTCGTTGTTAATGATGCTGATTAATTCGACCTGTTTTTGGAACCTCTCAAGATGCTCTTCGTTTAGGTTTTCTATAAACGGGATTGCTCCCTTTGCATCGATTATGCGTCCTTCCTTCACGCCGTTCTTGTACAATGCCTCAAGAGATTGACCGGTCACGTGGCCCATGATTTCCGAACCGCAGAGTATCAGAAACCGAATATTCGGATTCGAGATGATGTTCACTATGACCTTCTCAAGGCCGATGTTCTCGGTCTTCGCCGTGCCTTCGATGGCTGCTCCGATGTCTGTGAATACTTTCCCGAAGTGCGACCCCAAGGTCACCACACAGACAGGGCTCTCTGGATCGCCAAAGAAGAAATCTCCCTTGGTCACTGGCCAGTTCGGCGCTGGTGCAATTTTTTCTGCCACGGCTATATCCCTCCTCCTCTGACAACTAGGACGATGGTCACGAGAGCGAGGAAAATCATGCCGACGGTGAACCCGTAGAACGCGTTGGTCCACAGGCCCGCCCAGTAATGCGCCCGTTCTCTGCCCGGAAACGTATCGATGAGCGGCTTGCCCGAGCCAAGTGAGTTCACCACGCCCTCTGATATGGTGTCATACTCCTCGATTTGAGCCGCAATGGGCTCCAAGGAATAAAAGACCAGGTCGTCGCGCTCCTTGGCTATGACAAACTCGTCGACATCCATCCGCAGGCCGACGTCAGAAGAAACGTCAACGAATTTCATGCGACTTCCTCCTCCTTCGGTAACAGACCAGTCGACAGCACCGCGGCCGCATCCTGTTTCGTGTCTGCAAAGAACCGCAGGTAGTAGATGATCCACCCGAAGATCGCGATAATCATCGTGGGCACTGCGGCCTGGATGCCGTTGATCGCACCCGCGGCGATTCCTGCTACGAGCATCGCGATGAATCCTGTCGACAACGCGAGATTGAGAGTCCGCTTTTGTCTCTCGTCGGGTCCAAGGCAGGCGTTAAACGGATGGAGCATTGCCATCCCGCCGACAATGAACACGGCGATGATAAACCCTGACGCGACCACGTACTTCATGATCAAGTCGAACCCGAAGCCACCAGCGATCGTAGTACTAAAACCTAGCATGATCAGGGACGCTGCCATTGCGATTTCCATCATCGACCGTTCCATTATGGCGATGTTCATCTTGATGACGCGCCGCGCCATGACACCGCTCACGAGGCCGATAATCGCCGCTAGAATCAGCGCGATTATAGGAGCTGCCCAATGGATGCTGTAGTTCATTGCCACGGCCAGTCCGAGCAACACGGCCACTTGGCCGGCTCCGAGCGACAGCAAGCCTATTGAGGGCACGCCCGTCCCTAGCCCATAACTTGCCACTCGTCTGACGGCATCTGCACCCCAGAAGACGGCGAGTACTGCCCCTAGTCCGGCAAAGAACGAAAACCACGCCGTACCAGTCGTACTGTTCAGGTAGTTGGCGAGGTAAATGCCGATAAGGCCGCCAACAACCCCAATAGTAAGGAGCTGTCGTGGTGATCTTTCACCTTCAGCCATATCAGATCCCTCCTGGTAGCATTACGACGATAAGCAGCGCAAATAGCCCACCAACTGCCGATACGACGAGGCTTGCTAGGATGGACTTCGGTAAACGCCTGAACTTCGGATCGTGGAATCCTTCGATCGTTCCGCCGATGTTGTAGGACGCCATCACGCAGTTGAGGAAGAATATCCCAATTGCAAAGGCTGCCGCGAGCGAGACGTAATAGGGAGCCGGATAGCCGGCAAACGTCGCGCCGAATCCTGGTATTCCTGCATACGATGCAGCGAGCGCGAAGTACACGAGTGCGCCGCCGACACCGGCGAGGAATGCGCCTATGATACCGCTGATGAAACTGGACATCGGTGTTCCGTGACCCTCGGTACCACGCGATACGTACAGGTCCTGACGCCATTTTGAGATGGGGTCGTATTTCACTTTAGCCGATGCGAGTGGCACGCCGGCACCGTAAACGTACATGACGTTTGCGATAAACGCTAGTATCGAGATCATCAGCGCTGCGCTGATGCCGCCCATGACGATGGTGTACCCAAAATCCCCGCCAGTCGCAGCATAGGCAGAGCCTGCCCCGATGAGCCCCGTGAGACCCGAAGCGGCAGCAAGCATCGTCGTGCCGGTTCCTACGCCGGTTGCCTGCGACATAGCCGCAGGAGCGCCACCGACCGGGATGAAGTGGACGCCTGCACCGATCAGAATCCCGCCGAGTATTATCCATACCCAGTATAAAAGACTAAACATTGCGCATCACTCCTCCGCCTCTGCCTTGTACGTTCCATATCGCTGCCGCGAGTAGCGTTCGAGGTACGTGTTCATGATAATGAAGATCACGACGATTATCACGCCAGCGAGTACTGACCACCAGCCCGTTACCACGACTTCCTTCCAGAAGTGCAGGTAAACGACGAGGCCAAATCCCAGCCCTGTCAGTGGTCCTCCGAATTTTGAACAGAACCACGCGCAGTCTATAGAATTCCTGAGGCCAGATTCAGCTTTGCGCACGACGCTGCCCGAATGTGCGGCGTTCACGCCAGAGCCGTAAGGCCTGTCTTGGTAGTACCGATCGGTTCCAAGGTGGACGTCGCCCACAGCAGAACCTACGCCTCCCAGAGCGATCCCCCAAATAAATGCAAGCACGACAAAGGGGAACGGACTAAAGTGTTGTGCTATTATTACCCAGGTCAACAATAAGACGCTAAAATTCGCTACAAAGCCGTGTGCCATCAACACGGGCGTATGCGTTCGCAGGACGTCCATATAGATTGGCTGCCCAAATCGCGATTGACTTGCCAATCTTCCCATGTAGGACGTCGTGGCATAAACGCCGTGTATCAATGAAGTAACGAAAGCACCGGCTACAAGAGCGAAGAAGACGCCTATCAAACTACTGTTACCAGTGATAGACAAGACCGCTAGCGCTGTTGACGCTCCGATTGCAGCGTAGAACGGATACGAAGCCGGTTCACCAGAGATGGCTTTGTTATAAAGCCTGTGCAGATAGCCCATTTGTGGGGCCAGCTGTACTTGCGAATTCGGGTTACTCTGTGAACCGACATCGGATTCGAGATCCTCTGCCACGCCAGCAATCAGGGCCGCAGCGCCAACAAGGGTCAAAGCGCCTAGCTCTACCATCATTTGCGGATCCATTTAACTCCTCCCTTGTATGGTATTTGGCTTTCAAGCCCAGATTTCTGATTCACTAGTCCAGCGAACCGCGAAATCAGCGTATTCTGCGGCATTAAAGTTGCTTAAAATGAATTATTGGCATTAGTTGGTTCGCTAGATCAGGGACAATTGATAGGTAATAGTATTTAACATTATTTATACGATAACGAATTAAATATAGGAACCACAATAAAATTAAAATTGGTTTTTTATTGCCTCAGAAGCTCGATTTCAGCTCCTAATTCGTTGGCTAAAAAGCATCATTTTTGAGCTTTTTGAGGTGCTTTAGATCCCTAAAAACTAGAGGTCTGTTCTGGCGTGCGCCTCTTCGTTGCCATTTCGAACAGATATGACGTAGAGGCCCCAAATCGCCCACGGTGCAGCTAGCCTTTGTTGATAACGTCGCGAACAGCTACCTCACCATATTTCACACGGGTTCGCGTGTATGCGGGACGTTCGCACATTCAGGCCGGCCGCTTCTGATAAAGCGTGTCTCGTACTTGAGGGACACGTCCAAGGTCGGTGATCATTCTGATAAACTCGCTTGGCGCTAGGCTTTGCCCAGCTGTCCCTCCCGCGCTCCGAGTTATGTTCTCCTCTATCAACGTGCCGCCAAGATCGTTTGCACCGCAGGTTAGCGCGATTTGAGCGAATTTCGTTCCCAACTTGACCCAGGACACTTGTATGTTCGGGATGTTGTCGAGATACATTCTCGCCAACGCAAAGATGAGAAGATCTTCTCGTCCTGTCGCGCCGGGACGTGCGAGGCCCGCACGATAGATCGGCGTGTTGTAATGGATGAAGGTCAACGGAACGAACTCCGTAAAGCCGCCGGTCGTGTCCTGTATCGTTCTCAGAAGCTGCAGGTGGTCTATCACGTCCCTATACGACTCTATAGAGCCGTACATCATCGTACACGTCGTAGGAATTCCAAGCCGATGAGCCGTAACAATGATATCAGTCCACGCTTTCGTGTCGATCTTCTCTGGGCACAACGTTTTGCGCACGTCATCGACGAGAATTTCAGCTGCCGTGCCTGGCATCGAATCGAGGCCCGCTTCTTTGAGCATCTTGAGCATATCGACGTGTGAAATGCCGAGCTTATCGGCGCCATATGCGACTTCAGCGGGTGAAAAGGCGTGTATGTGGATGTCCGGAACAGCTTTCCTCACGGCTTGCACGATTTCGACATAAGTATTGCCATCCACCTTGGGGTGGAGCCCACTGAAAATCCCAACTTCGGTCGCACCTGTGCGTCGCGCTTGGACCGCCCGTTCGACGATCTGATCTACGGACAAGAAATAGGCCTCAGGATCGCCCTGTCTCGCTCTGAAGGCGCAAAATCCGCACGACCCGATGCAGATATTGGTGAAGTTTATGTTTCGATTGATCACGTAGGTGACGTCGTCGCCGACCCGCGTCTCTCTGACAATGTCCGCAGCTGCGAGCACTGCGTGAAGGTCAGCTCCACGCACATTGAGCAAAGTAAAGGCTTCTTTTTGGTCGACTCGGCCACCGCTTTTGACTTTTTCCAGAACGTCGGAAACAGTGTTAGTCATTGCGTCTTGTCCACCGGAGGGTCCCTAGTAACGCGATTCTAAGCGATCGATTTTTCTTGCGCCCGTTTACCTTGAGAATTGCTCGACCCTGACGGGGTCGATAGTCGCATCAATCAAAAAATTGAACGGTATAGCCGAGGTCCACCCAGCTTGTTCAAACATGTTCATGAAACAGACACCGATTACTGAACCTCCTGGAAGCAAAACGCGCTGGAGGAACAAGGAGACGTCGTCGCGGCTTACAGGTGAAATGGGCATCGCTAATCCGCCCAGGACGACGACGACCCGGGCCTTAGTGATTTCAGCGGAATCTCCGAACTGGATACCTATATTATCCACAGACTGAACTTTCTTTGCTAAGTTCAGGTCGAGCTTAGGCACAAACACCTGTCTGATTTTGAGAGTCCTAATAGCGTACGACAGTAGCTCAACAAACGGAGTGCAGACTCCAGGTAAACCCACGTACATTATAGTATCTTCATCGTGCAGACCTAGTTGCTCTATCATGCTCTTAAATGGACGCGAAATACCCGCGACGCCCTTGGTAGTGTTAATAACCGTTCTTTCCATATGTCCACCCGCTTACGCAGCTAAAGAATTCTCGCGCGAGTTAATAAACGTGAGGGCTACCTCCCGGCGACGCAGCGACTGCTATGCCTCTGCGGCACGGCAATCACGCGCCACGGTTTCGCGATTGCCGTGTCAACCTTTGCGTTCCTCCAGAATTTCAACAGTACTTACGAAAGTGCCGTTCACAGCGGTCAAAGCGGATCAATTGGCTTGCTACGGTTTACCCACCTGACGCAAGTGCTGGGGCTTCTAATGGTGCCGCCACGCAGATCGAATCTACAGGGAGCCTTAGAATCGTATGACGTTTCCCTGCAAGGCCATTCGCGAGAGCGCGCGTGAAGGGCTCAACTAAGTTATCATCAACAACCGTATTGACCTGTATAGCCCCCTCAGTATGATCCCGTTCGAGACTGTTAATTCTCCATCTGTGTAGGTTCATTTGGATTGCTCCTCGAGCGCGGTTATTCTCCCCTCAAGATTCCTGATTTCGATGACGCGTAGGCCGATCTCTACGGCGCGCAGCTTGGTTCTTAACTTCGCCTCAAGCTGCAGTGAAGAGTCATCAGTAGTTCGCACCTCTGCCACAGCCTCGTTGAATAAGTCACACACGTCTCGGGCAGTTTCGATTTGAAGGGCGGTTAGACGTGTGTCCAACCTTTTTTTCGTCCACCCCTGGGCCCGTTTCCTACGCTTGCGTGCCGCGTCGTATGCGCGACGTCGCGCAGGGTCTGCGTGGGGCATTTACCGCCTTCCTTATTCTGTCCGTCGGGTGCCTTCAAAACGCGTTACTTCGAGGCCGGTGCACTCGATATCCATGGGCCGGCGCGAGAGGGTAGCATGTTCGTCGATCGTAACCGACTTCGTATTCGTCTTCGATTCCATTATAGATCACTAAATTACGCATGAAAAAAGGGAGCTATATAAAGTCGACTAGCGGAAAACGCCAAATCGGGCTCCGTTTAAATTTTTTATAAAAAAGCCGGCAGTTGCCAATTGCAGGTAGGCGTAACGGCTGGGCCTTGGAAATGACGGGGTGCGTGGCAGCCTTGGTCAGTCACAAAATGATGAAAAGTTCACAAAAATATCCGCTCGTTATGGTCTATCATATTAACGGACGTAATAACTCTGTCTTCTTCCACTTCGCGATGTGGCTCAATTGGGGGCAAAATCTCACAAACTAGTATAGCAAGGTTGAGAACATTTATTCTTCACAAGTAATTCTCTATCGCTCCACATCTTGAGCGTCTCCGCTCCAAACAGTCTAAAGCCTTGGTTATGAGATTATCAAACGTATCGTCAACCGTCCTCAGGTTCTTGATACGTTCTCGCGTACTCTCTTTAATTCGTATTGTTACAGGCTTTTCCATACTTACGCCTATGCTTGAAACACTAATATAGTGCCTTGTTTTAAGGAGTGAACCTACGCGGGCGAAATCGGAAAAGAAAATAACAAGCTACGAGTTAAAGAGAGGATAAACGAAACACGCCAGGCGGTCATGATACTTTGCACGTAACCCAATGTTTCTTCCTTTGTGTATTAGATAATGTTTATCGATCTATGAAATTTCGAGATACTTATATCCTGAGATATTGAACGGATTTCCCTCGTTCCATAAATATTGTTTTTGAGTTTGTGATGCGTGACGCGTTACATCCGTATAAGCCCCTACCTAAGGATTAAGTGCTAGCCCTACGTGAGGATTAGGTGCTAGCTAGGCTATATGCAGTTTTGTTCGTGGGGTTAAGATGATTTGTCGCGTCTTGTGACTTGGAAATACAACAAATGTCGTTACACCGTTCTCACTTGAGGTTCAGTCAAAAAAGCACTTCCAAACGTGCAGAGGTGCTTTTAATCCACGTGTTCCCAAGCCTTGATGCTTAAGTGCTGATTCGCATGTCCCCTTTTTTACAAACTTCAAAATACGTTTCCAAAAAAGCATCGTGTATAGCTGTGCTAGGCGTAGTGCTAGGCGTTTGAGATTCAGGCCTCTGCTCTAATTTGAGGCCAGCTTTCGTACAAGCGGCATGATTGCCGGCCTCGTGCCCGTCGCTGGCTTGGTAGATAGGCCCCCCTCCAGGCTGAAGGATCCCATCATCTCCTGGTTGAAACGATCTGTGATCTCATCAAAGATCCTCTTATATGCAAGGCAATGCGGATCAACGCCCATAATCTCGCCGCTAGTAGACGCCATTGCGTTGTAAGGGCAGCCTCCCCTGCAGTAGCGGATATGCTTGCAACCTTTGCACCCCTCATCCACATACTCCTTAAAGCGGCGCATCAGAAGTCCAGCAGCTGATTCAGCCAGATCCTTTTGGCTGGGGCGATCCTGAACATGGCCCATGGCGTATTCGGGCATGCCCACGAAGCGATAGCAAGGATAGATGCTTCCGTCTGGGCCAACGGCAAAGGTGTTCTCCATGCAGTCCACAAAGGTGCAGACTGTACCACGCCCGGTTAAGACGCATCTGCAGTAGTCGTTGATGTTTCTGACCTCAATACGGTTCATGTTATCTAGGTACCTATCCATCAGATAGACAAGAAGCTCGCCGTACTTCTCCGGAGAGAGCGCCCATTTATCTGGCTCGTCACTGCGCAGGGACGGCAAAGCGGGATGCAGCTTGAGCGTCAGCCCGTTTTCAAGGAAATGATTGAATATCTTTTCTTTGAACTGCACGGAATAAGAGGTGAACGTGCAGATAAACTGCACCTGAAGGCCGTGGCTCTTGGCCACTTCGTATCCTTTCATGGTTCTCTCATAGTAGCCCTCCGATCGTTGCAGGTCGTTCAGCTCCTGAGGCCCGTCTAGGCTTGAGCCTATAGGAATATTGTACTCAGACAGAACCTCCGCCAGCTCGGGTGTGAGCTTCCAGAGGTTGGTTTGTAGGGCGAAATTGGGCTTAATATGCTCGAGCTCTGTTGAGAGCATAGAGAGAACCTGTCTGTAGAAATCGGCTCCAGCTAGAAGGGGTTCCCCCCCGTGAAATGTAAATGTGACGGGATCATTTCTGAAGTCTTTAAGCCAGGCCACAATATCCTTGACGGTCTCTATGCTCATCAGAGGCGAACCCACCTCAGAACTCCAGCAGTAAGCGCATTTCGAAGGGCAGCCGAGAGTAGGAATGATCATGACGTGAAAGGGCCTTTTTTGTTTCATCATTTATTTGGCCTTCTTTAAACTACTTTTAAACTGCTAATAGTATATCTTGAGGGTCTCTCTTTTGGTTATCCTCTCCGCACTAGATTGCTGGTAAGCGCCCCCACCGCGAAAGCCGGGCTGCTCACCATGCTTTTTTTGGACGTGGCTATTTTAAAATTGTGCAAATTTCTAGACCACGGCGTGGACGAAGGAGATGGGTATCCAAGGTTAAGCGCCCCCCAAATCGGCCTCATGGATAATTCGTTTCAAACATTCCTCGATAGCTAATATGTCTCTAGCGCGTCGGCCTCTGTTCCGTACGCATATCTCTACGGCGCTGCGACGCGGATCGAATCCACTGGAGTTTTCAAAATCGTGTAGCGCTTTCCCCCAAGTCCTGTAGCCAGCGCTCGCGCGATAGTTTCAGCGAGATCATTATCTACGACCGTATTAACCTGTATAGCCCTCTCGGTATGGTCCCGTATCGCCTCAATGGCCATTTCAGGCTCCTCTCTGATGACAAAACCTTCCCAATTCTGCGGTGAAACACCCCAGTACTCGAGACAATAGAACCCTGTCACGCCCTGTTCGGATAAAATGTTAACCGTCCTTCCTAGGGTATCATAGTCTACAAAAACGTTCAGAAGCACCTTAGCCATTCCCTCACTCTCCTACCAGTGTGCAGTCAGTACTTTATACATGCTTATCATATTTCTTATGCTCGCTTAAGCAAGGGCGTCGTTATCAAATTCATTATCAGGATGGCGCACGTCTAAGGCCTCGAGTAATGCGGCTTAAGTATGACACCTTTCCATTTTACCACGCCCTGTTTATCGCTAACAGGCTTGAACCCGACTTTTACAGTGCTGATAAAAACTTTGTAAGCGCAGCGTTCGGCGCATACGTTTTAGATGCGTCCATCGCAGTGCGTTTGTCAGAGCTCCTCGTGCAGTGCTTCCGCATTGGCGCCTAAATGCACTTAGCTCGAAGGAATCGGACAACGTGTGGATCATTTTTTTCTAACTTTGTCTGCACGTATTATTTCTTGCCACCGTCACGACGGCGGCCAGCCTAGCGAGTGAAGGGATCGAGGTTTAAACTCGGGCGTATCTGCTCGACAGCAAGCTGCGACCGCTCAAAAAGTCTGCGAGAAACAAGATTATTCTTTCGAAGGCGGTCTGAACATAGGTAACACCCTACAATTCTTGTTCTTCTGATATAGGGAAAAATTAGCCAATAACTGCTGCACCTAACAGCCGTTCGAAAAAAAGTGGCTAAAAAAAACAAAAAGAGGAGTGACAATCGTCACTCCTTCGCAGTTTAGAACTTTCGGCCGGGCGAGACGATTGTTCTCTCACCGGCAGGCTGGAACTCTCGTAGAGCGCCGCGCGCAAACTCCTTCCGTGGCGCAGCGAAGTCGAACCACAGGTTGGGGTCGGCGAAGCACACCTTAACGAGTGGGCTCACCGCAAACGCGTCACGGCGACCGACGTGTGCGGCCTTTGCAATGCCTGCATAGCCGCCCTGGTGACCAACGTTCATGGCGTAGTTCGGGTAGTTTGCACCACGGAGTTCGTCTGGCGCACCCTCATCGGACCTGACGGAGAACGTGTTAGTGGATCCGCACTGGTCTTGCAGGTCGTAGCCGTAGAACCCAAGTCTGCCCCACGCGTCCTTGTGCAGAAGCATGGAGAGATACCAACCGCTTAGACCGGCATTCGAGTTACCGGTTGCGATAGCTACGGTCACACCGGACGCGGCTGCGAGCACCGTTGCCCTTTGCGAACCGCCAAAGTGGTCCTCAAGGGTGGTCGGGTACTTTTCGTACTGCTCGATACCGTAGAGAGTAACTTCAGTTCCGAGGTCATTGACGACGTCCATCGTCGACGGTGCCTTTCCGTCCTCTCCGTACTTCTTCGCGTAGTCGTTGCCGTAGTAGCTGTAGTCGTCGAGGATGTTGTCGGTGTATGCTGCAGTAGCGTATTGCGTGAAACCTACGCCGCCTGACATGTATGATCCGAGCCATATCTGGTCGTAGAGCATACAGCCAGCTGCGACAACTTCAAGCGATGACTTAACGGGGTCCTCGGGGTATATCCGGTCTGTTTGGACCATGTCGGCCATGAAGCCGAACGAGAGACCACCGGGTTCGTTGGGTCCTCGGGCACGACGTGCGGGAAGGAAGTTCGCCATCTCAACGAGGCTTGCGTGCTTAGCCGCAAACGCGAGGTCAGCAACCGCTGCTTCACCGGCGCACATGTTGTACGCGGCGATGAACGACATACCGATCTGCATGGCAGACCATCTGCTCGTGTTTCCGCCGTCGCACGTGCGCGAAACGATCGTCGGGATGTGCACTCCCTGCCAGAGCGTCTTGCCGATTGCCTTCTTGAGTTGTTCGGCTTGTGCCTTGGGGAACAGCTTGTTGATGTCAACAAGGAACGGCTTATCGATTTCGGCGGCGAGGTCATCGTCGCCGGTGAAGACCTTTACGAAGCAGTCTTCAACGAGCGCAGGGTGGGTTTCCACCATGTGTTCTTGGACAATGGCCGCACCGGGCATCGTGTGGTTCAATGCCTCGAGATAGCCGTTGATGGTCTCGGGGGTAACCTCCTTGCCGAGTCTCCTGGTCAGCGTCTCGTGAGCGGTGTCAAGACCTACGATAACCGTACGCCTGATCTCATCCCACATCTGTTGCATTGCGGGGTTGTTGACGTAGTGGAGGTCATCGCCTTCACACATCACGTCGGTCCCAGAGACATTGTACGGCATGAGTTGCCGCTGGCCGAGGGTCATACCGCCGAGGTGGACGTTGACGTTGTACGCCGGTATTCCACGGTCCTTGGCGATTTTTGCGCCCCATTCCTGGAACTCGCGCTTGTCCTTGGACTGAGTCCACCCCTCGCGCTTATAGGTCGTCTTGTTTGAAGTAGGGTCCTCTGCGAACTTCTTTTTCATCGCCTCGAGGAACATCTTTTGTGTTTTTTCAGTAGCCATATTGTTGCACCTCTCTTATGCCATCGGCTTGAATCCCCACATCGTTCTCAGCGTATGAATCCGCTGGATGTAGGTGATGAGCTCTTTGTCGGCTCGTGCTGCTTCTCCATCGACCCGATAGATCGTCGTTCTGCTCTTCAGGTCAGCGTCCGACATGGGCTTCCCGACAGGCACTGCCTTGTCAAGAGGCCTTCCCACCTGGTCTTTCACAATGCTGACGGAGCCGTCAGGGTTCATTACCGATCTCTGTAGCATGTCGAACATCATGCCGTTTTGGTCCAGTCTCAGTGAGTGCCCGTGCACAGTACAGCCTCTGACGCCACTTCGAGCACAGTCAAACGCCTCGCTCTCCAGCAGCATCTTGCCGAGTTTGTCGAGATCTCTCTCGCGGGCTTCGATGATCTGTCGGCCGGATAGCGTACCGGGATCCACGCCTCTGAATCGGGTCGCCGCCATCCACGACCTTACGTAAGGAACCATGGGGGCGAAGTACATTGAGTCAGTGAACTGAATGTACCGAATACGATCGCCTGCTGCCGCTCCCTCCGTGGGCTTCACGAGCTCTCTCATGGGGTCCTCAGGCTCTCCCATCTCTGCTAGTGGCGGGTGAGTCGCCGGATACGCTGTTCCAGGTGTGCGGTGGCCCAGTATTGCTACCACATCATCATCTGAAACGTCACGAACTTTGTCCAGCGTCTTCGTCGGGTCCAGCGCCTTCCTTCTGTTTGCCGCTACCTTTGAAGTACCGGGAATTAATTGTGCCATCTTTTTTTCAACTCCTTCGTTCTGCGCGTTTATAGTGATTGATACACTTAATGACCTCGTTGAGCTTATCACGCGTGATAGTCTCTCCGCGAGTCACATTGGTTACGATTCCTACGATAGTGCCATCGGTTTGAACGTCTTCGGGCCTTGGCATCACGATACGCGTCTTTACCCCGATGCGGGCGAAATCTTCATAGTCAACCTGCGTTTGACTCACTACAATCGCCGGAATGGCGACAAAGCGTAGAATATTTCGCGCCTTGTAGATTATGTGAGTCTTCACGCCCCCGAGGTGAATAACCGCAAGCTTGTGGCGAGCAATTTGTTCCACCTCCTTTGCAGAAAGACCAAACTTCGGCCCGAGGCCGCGGGCGCTTTCGGGCGCATCGGCCGGGACGCCGCTTCCGGCGTTCAAGACGAGCACGCCTACCTGAAAACCTTCGTTTCGCAGGCCATGCGTGATCTCGCATACGGGCTTCGTTATGTGCCGTCTACCGGGGGACATTGCGATTGCGACGATATCAGGTATCCCTGTCTCGGAAATGGTGCCTCGTTGGGCAAGGCCTCCGCCTTTGCCCAGGCCCATTGATTCGCGGCAATCGACAATGTGTGTGGCGCGGCTGACGATATGCGTCACCTCTCACGGGGATAGATCGCACAGATCCGCGATTTCGACTTCGGATCTGTCATGCCAAGTACTCGCGTGTCCTTGATTACGCCCCATTTTGCGTAATCAGTCTGCGTCGGACGCGTTCGTATATACAAGCCTCGGTTTATCTGAAACCCACACGGAAGAATCCTTCTGGACACTTCCTCGACCTGCTCGATCACGTCTTCATCCTCTAGTTCAAGCCAAAACCTACCGACCTGTACCCCGAGCTCTACGTCCTGCTGCCCCACTTGAATGTGTCTGCGCGCTGCGTGCACGTTCGGCGTTCCCTTAGCTGGCCCTTCTGGAACAGCAGCAGCGATCCGCGGCCCGTGCATGATCAAGCGCGTGATTCCTTCGATCTTGGCAAACTCTGTGACTAACCGCTCAACCGTCTCCGGATTGAGTAGCCGTTCGGTGAATATCTCTATTTGAACAGGAATGCTCGTGTCAGGTACGTCTGTATCCATTGTGTATCGTAAACCTCCGCGCAATTTTCGTGTCTACATTCCCTCCGCTGCTTTGGCAACAGCAGTTATCGGGTCTTTGAATTCTGGTAGGTCGCCGTAGACTATGCCGATGATCTTTGACGTTGCCTCGACTGAGAACATTTGCGTGCCTGCGTCGATCGACACGGCTGCCGCAACGCACGGAATCGCAAAGCCCTTGGAGTGCCTCGTCACGATGTGGTTCCCATTGAACACACCGGGTCCGCCTCCGCCGTATATCGAGTGGCTGAAGAACGAGAACCCGACTGCCGTACCCATAACCTTGCCGAAGTCACAACCGGGGAGTCCCGTTTCGTGCTCGAGTAGGTCGTTGGAGTACAACAGAGTGGATGAGACCGCTTGCGCACCTCGTGCCGCGCCGCAGTTCACTATGGTCGCGGCAAGTGTGCACGAAGCCGCATAGGCGTTCCAAGCTGCGACGTCGTCAGTCTTCATCGCCTTGAAGCCAGAAGGCCAGGTCGTATCTGCTTTAATGACACCCGCTGCCTTTGCCTTTTCAACGGTCGACCCAACTACAGAGCCGATGGTACCAGTTTGCCCGTTCTCTTTGACGAGAGAGTAGGTTAGGTTGTTCGCGTTTAGCCCCTGCATCGCAAGTCCGCAGAGCTGCAACCGCTCGTTCCAGCCGATAGCGTCGCCCATCTCCCAGATACCCGTCTGCTCAAATATCGATGACAGCGCTGCCGCGTTCATCGTCCGCTTGCCGGTTGCGGCTGCAACGTGATTAACCGCCACATTTCGCAGGGAGTAACCGTACCCTTCATCTTTCTGTGGGGTCTCGAGCATGGATTTCACATTGCCGCCTTCGTTGTCAATTGTTTGTGGGTACTGTCCCCAAATGGCAGACTTAACCATAGGCGCTTGGAACATGTCCACTTTGAACATGTCGATAATCGCCTGCGTAAGTGCGCTGCTCGTTGCGGTGGTTCCCGCGACGTAGGTAGCTCCAGTGTTAAGGCGTTCGGTCGGCACTTGAACCTTGAGCTGCTTACCGCCACCGAGGGGCTGGACGTTCGTGTCGTCGCCCTCACTCACCATCACAAGGTCCTTAACCTTCTGTGCGAGACCGTCGGCGTTGCCGACTAGGTCCAGGTTCAGTTCACGGCCGAGTATCTGTCTACCCTTGCCGCCGATTTTACCGGTCATCAGCGCGCCTTGGATGCCGTCGAGATTAACGGCTACCGTTCGCTTAGTGACGTTAATAATCTTCTTGATAGCCGGATTCATCGTCGGGCTGAGCGCCTCGAGCGGTATGTTCGAACCAACCTTTTGACCTCTGTCGTTGTATAAATCGACTTTGTCTTCAAATTTTGGCATTTCTATTCCTCCGCGGAGTCAGCTGCCACGCGAACGACACTGTATGCTGAATACCAGGACTGAAATTAACTAGATACAGCTCGATTGAAAAAAAGATAACGAGTTGTACGTTTCACCTAGCATGGAGCTTACCCCGGGTTTAAGTTAAGTTCAATTTCATAGTTTATTAAGCTTGTGCTGAGAAAACGCGGAGAATAATTAGAATTATTTTTGCAGAGATTTGCGCAAAAGAATCTCACCAAAATTTTATTTTTATATTTTTATAAAATACTGCACGAGCGCCATTTTGTAGATGCGGCGGCCACCGATCACTCAAAAGTTATATATGCAACCAATCTCATCTCGCCTTTGCGTATGAAGGTATTAATAAGTCCAAAAGACGAATTTGAGGCGACAGAGGCAGTGAATGGCGGCGCCGATATCATCGATGTCAAGAACCCGATCGAAGGGTCACTCGGGGCTAACTTTCCTTGGGTTATCCGACAGATTCGGAGCCTCGTGCCGCACTCGATAGAAGTAAGCGCAACGATAGGTGATTTTCCGCACCTTCCCGGTTCTGCCTCGCTGGCAGCACTCGGCGCGGCTGTCTCTGGTGCTAACTACGTCAAAGTGGGGCTAAAAGGCTCCAAAACCAGAGATGACGCGATTTTTTTGATGCAGGGTGTAACGAGAACGGTGAAGGAATACGATACGCAGACCAAGGTCGTTCTCGCGGGATACGCAGACTTTCGACGGGCATCAACTCTCGATCCCTTTCTGCTGCCCGACGTAGCACGCACTGCGGGCTGTGACGTCGTGATGGTCGATACCTTTGTCAAGGATGGAAGGGGCATTTTTGATTTCATGGACGAAGCCGCCTGCAGACAGTTTGTCGAAGAAGGCCACACGCGAAATCTGGACGTTGCCCTCGCAGGATCCATCAAACTGCCAGAGATCCCTATACTGAAGCACGTTGGCGCTGACATCGTTGGAATCCGTGGCGCAGCTTGTTCGCATGGCGACCGATTGGCCGGAACGATACAAGCCGAAAGCGTCAGGGCTCTGATGGCGATGGCGAAGCAGGCGTGATAGCCCGCTGATAGCCGCCACGCTCGGACTGCCCGTACCTGGAAAACTATTACTTTGTGCGCGCTCATGATTACGGTATGAGTCTAGACTATAATGCGCTGTCCGACAAGCTCACGAGTGTTTTAGCACTGAAAGGCTCACCCGTGGCAGTCAAACTCATTCGAACTGAATCCAGCCTCCCAAAAGGACTGAATCACACAAACGAGGTGTTGCGCCATTGCGAAATGGTGCAGAAGGCGCGCGGTGGTTCGAAATTCTACGCAACCGTCGAGCAGCATGCCTGTAAAGGCGGCGCAGGAATGCTCGGCCTGATCGAGATACCGGAAAACATCAAGTCGGGTGAATTCTACCACAAACTTGGGCGCTTCTCTTCAGTCGAGCACGCCGGGGAGACCATGCAAGCGGTTCCCATTGTGGATTTCAAAACCTATGCAACGGCTTACGCGCCTCTCGGCGAAACTCCCTTTGAGCCTGACGTCGTGGTGCTCGTCGTGAACCCCCGCCAAGCGATGATGATTGCGCAGGCGAACGTGTACGAGCTACATTCACGAAATACCGCCGATTTCTCCGGCATTCAATCGCTGTGTGGCGATGCAGTTGCTGCGCCTCTAATGAGAGGCAGCATCAACTTCACCCTTGGATGTTCTGGTTCGCGAAAATACGCCAAGGTGAGCGAAGAAGAACTGATTGTCGGTATCCCTATGAAGATTCTCCCGAAGCTGGTCGACGCTCTCCAAAAGCTTGCTTGATTGACGTGAACGCGAGCAAATTGGCCCGCGGTTGAGCTGTATCATTAAATATCAGAAGAACAATTCGCACACACTGAACGGAGAACCACTATGCAAGAGAACTTTGGGGTACTGGTGCTGGGTCACGGCAGCAAGCTGACCTACAACAAACGCACCGTGGAAACTGTGGCTGGCATGTTGGCGGAGCGAATGGCAGGCGTTACCATAAAAACGGCGTACCTCAACATGGATCGGCCGACGGTCGAAGAGGGGCTCAAAAGCTTTGCAGAAACCGACGTTACAACGCTGTATGTGCTTCCGCTCTTTCTTGCTCACGGAACGCACACGTTAAAGGATATTCCTAAGATCCTTGGACTTCCCGACGGCGAGCACCGAACTACGTATTCGCTCGGTGCCCGAAACATCGACGTCGTGTACGCAGAGCCTCTAGGCATCGATTCGTGCATCGCTGATTTGGCACATAGAAGGCTTACAGAGGCTTAAACTCCCAAATGGATTTTCGCGGCAAAAAAGCGGCTGTTCTAGACACCATTCACGGCGGGCGAATAATCTGCGAGAAGCTTCGCGAGATTGGAGCAGACCCGGTCGCAATCAATATTTACGAAGGTGCCCCAGAACCTCAGCCGATCGATTTGTTTGACGTGGTGATCGCCCCTGTTCACGCTTACACCCAGCTCACCGCGCGTGCCGAAGGGCTGGGCATTCCCGTGTTAACCCACCATCAGGCTGTCGGCCAACTCGCACGGCAAAACAAGGCCTTGCAACACGCGCTCGTTTTTGAAGTGACAGGCGTAACGGGAAAAACGACGGTCGCATCCCTGTTGGAGATTGCTTTTTCTGACCGCAAGTTACTCACGCTCACGAGCCGCGGCCTCGAAATCCACGAAAACGGGAGATACGTGGCTAAGAGGCGACTCAGCATCACCCCCGCGAGTATACTGACGGCGTTGGACCTAGCTAGAGAGTTCGACTTCGATCCAGAGGTATGCATCTTCGAGGTGTCCCTTGGCGGAACCGGTCTTGCCGACGTGAATATCCTTACGACGTTGTCTCCTGAGTACGGCATTGCGCAAGAAACCAAGACATCAACGTTTGCCAAACTGCAGATGCTATCAAATGCGAAAGTCAATTCCTGCCTCGTCACGTCAACGGAGACGGCATCCTTGGCAGAGCCGGGTCAGTGTCTCAACACCTTCGGCGATGAAGGAGCAACCGTACAATACGAAAACATAGAAACTGATGAAGTAACAATTGCATACAGCGATTTGGCAAGAATAGACGGCGGCCGAGTCTCTGGAGAGGTGCGCTTCACGCCCACGGGATGTTATGACCTTACGAGTTATGAGGATTCGCTGCTCTGTTTTGTGACCGCAGCGCTCTGTTCGAAGCTCGATCCCGAGGTGATTACCCAGAGACTCGCTCACTTCAAAGGAGTACTGGGGAGGATGTCTGCCGCAATAATCAAGAGAAGGCTTCTCATCGACAATTCAAATTCTGGCCTCGAAGCAACGTCGATCAAACGGGCAATACGTTACGGGTTGACGTTGAAAAAATCCGGTCACAAAGCTGTCCTAATCATCGGAGCAGAGGCAAAAAACGTATGCGAAGGGATCCCTCCGGAAGCGCTCGCGCCGCTAGCTGAAGACACCGCCCTCGACGACGTTGTTGTCGTTGGCGATCAGATGCGTACGTCTCGGCCGAACGTTGTCCGGTCAAACGACTTGGAGAGTGCGCTGCGCGCGGCCCTTACACTGACCAAAGAATGTGACGTCATTATTTCGTGTGTGAAAATGTGGAGGTAGCATGTCATCCAATGTGCGCGTAACTGATGCAGGCGTGGAGCAGATAATCCATCCTCGACCGAGCTCTATCGTTGCCGCGCTCTATACGCTAAGAGATCTGGAAACTGACGTAGTGATAATACACGGACCCTCAGGCTGCTGCTTCAAACACAGCAGATTGCTTGAAGAGGATGGAATTCGAGTCGTCACGACGGCGATGGATGAGACGAACTTTGTATTTGGGGGAGACCAAGTTCTCACGAAAGTCATCCGACGTGCCGTGGAGCTGTTCAATCCAAGCCTTCTAGGAGTTATCGGCTCCTGCGCGAGCATGATAATTGGTGAGAACATCCATCAAGCCGTGTTGGACGCAAATCCGCCGTGTCCGACAATCGAGGTAGAAATCCACGCCGGATACCGAGACAACACGTACGGAGCCATTGCGACGCTCGAAGCTGCCGCCGATGCGGGAGTGCTCGATCCCGCGGAATACCTACGGCAAAAGGAGCTACTAATCAAAGCGACAGATCTTGAAAAAATTGCAGGCGTGGCAAGCATGGAGTACATCCAGCCATCGCGAGGCGACCTCAAATATATAACTGCAAAGAAACTGCTAGGGCTCTTAGAGCACAATAAGAAAGGCGTCGTCGTGTTAAACGCCAAAAAAGAGACCGCCTATCAATTCGCAGACATTCTCATCGCGCTCTCAGCCGTTGCCGGTGAACTCGGGAACGAATACCTCAAGACTTTTGCGAATCTCGACGCTGGCGTTGGCTTGCCGCGACTCCGAAAGCACGCCGAAAACATCCTGAACGACATGAAAGAGAGTGGCGTCTCCATTGATCATATCACTGGCGGATTGGACGAGTACCCGATCACCGGCGTCAATGCCGGGGCCTTAATCGAAAGCCGCTACAGCGACTATGACTTCGCGGTCCTGCTCGGCGTTCCGCACGCCGTGCCGATGAAGAGCATCAGCCGGAAGACAATCTTCTCAGTCACCAACGGACCTCGGCAAGTGCTGCCCCTGAAACAACTGGGTCATACGCACGTCACGGTCGAGATCGACCTACATCCAAAGACTCTCGGGGTCAGTCACGTCGTCCCATCAGAACTCGGCGACACATTACGGGCGGTGTTCCAGGAGAACTACAGGAAGGCAGGCCAGAACTCGTAGATGATGCAGCAACGCAATCTCGACGTGCCCCGCGTGCTCATCGCGGCTGATAGGAGTTCAGCGGGAAAAACGACGATCGCTGTGGGACTGATGTCCATCCTCACCAAAGAGGGCCAAGCCGTTCAGCCATTCAAAGTGGGCTTAGACTATATTGACCCGAGTTACCATTCTGAGGTCACGGGGCGCTTTTCCCGCAACCTCGATGGCTATTTGATGAGCAGGCAAGCTATCGTTGAGGTTTTTTCCCACGCAAGTCGCGGTGCCGATATAGGCATCGTAGAGGGTGTTAGAGGTCTTTACGAGGGTCTCGAAAGCTTAAGCGACATCGGCAGCACGGCGCAAGTCGCCAAGATTCTGCGTTCGCCCGTCATCTTGGTCATAGACGCGCGGAGCATCACAAGAAGTACCGCAGCGTTAGTGCAGGGCTACCGGTCATTTGACAGGCGAGTTGACATCAAAGGAGTCATACTCAACAATATAGGAAGTACGACGCACGCAGCCAAAGCGAAAGAGGCAATTGAACACTATACGGGCATCGACGTGATCGGGCAAATCCCGCGTGACGATTCGATGCACCTAGCAATGCGCCACTTAGGACTCGTACCCGCTTCCGAAGGGCTTGTTCGAGACCGTGCTTTTCGAAAACAGCTGGAAAACATCGAAGATATTATCCGCGGTCACCTTGACGTCGATAAGGTGATCCAAATTGCGAAGAGCGCCGGCCCGATGCCGCGAGTCACGCCTACGGTGTTTGTGCGGCCGAAGGAAGAGCGGACAAGCAGAGCAAAGGTGCGCATCGGAGTGGCGTACGACGAGACTTTTAACTTTTATTATCACGACTTGTTCGATTTATTTTTCTTAAACGCCGTTGATGTGGTCTTCTTTAGTCCTTTACGCGATGGTGAGATCCCCAACGTTCACGGTGTCTATTTAGGCGGCGGATATCCAGAACTGTTCGCACACGAGCTGGAGCGAAACCGCTCAATGCGAGAATCCCTCGCTTCAAGCGCTCAAGAGGGCGTGCCGATTTTTGCAGAATGCGGCGGCCTTATGTACCTGACGGAATCGCTCGAGTATGATGGACGAACCTCAAAAATGGTCGGCATTATTCCTGCAAAAACGAATATGATCCACAAACGGGTGATCGGCTACGTCGCGGGCACAACTATCCGTGATACCATCATTGGGCGCAAGGGAACCCGATTTCGAGGACACGAATTTCACTATTCAGAACTCACAGATCTCAGCGGCAAACTCGAGTTTGCGTTTAAGCTGCAAAAAGGAGCAGGTATAACAGACGGATGCGATGGTATACAAGTCGAGAAGACGCTCGCCTCGTACACCCACGTTCACCCGCTATCGTACCCCGACTTTCCGGCAACCTTTGTGCACTCGTGCGCCGAGTTCAAGGACCAAAAAGCTCACAGCACGCGATCTCTCTAATGAACACAGTGTTGAACTCCGCAATCGCCCGCGGATCGGTTGCTGTTGTGATGCTGCCATCACGCTCGACTGGCCTGCCGGTGTAGTTTGCCCCGGCTTGCTCCAACTCGGCCCCCACTGCCGGGTGCGATGTCAAAGTCTTATTCTTGACAATTCCAGCCGATATGAGCACCTGTGGCCCGTGACAAACGGCGCCGATCCGGAGTCCTCCGTCATAAGCTTCTCTAACGACTTTTTGAACGTCCGGATCGTCGCGCATTTTAGACGGTGCTCTCCCGCCAGGAATATAAAGCGCCGTATAGTCTCTAGCGTCGACGTCACGCACTAATGTATCGGGAATAACGGCCACTTCGCCGCGCTTTCCGTTGATAACGTCGCGCGAAGTACTAGCTGCGGTGACAGTCGCGCCTTCTAGCATCAGCGGTCCAGCAACGTCGCGAAACTCCGAATCCTCGAACTCTGACGCCAGCAAAACGAGTACATGTTTTCCTTCTAATCTCTTGATAATGGGCATAAACCATCGTTGCGAGTTTCTTGAGAAATATCTTGCCCCCTCTTTACCTCGACCCCGCCTGTCAAGTGCTCTGCTAAGGTTCTTGCCAGACGCAGACGTCAAGAACACAGCGACAGTCTCGCGGCGATAAACCGCCAACTGGGAGAGAGCCGCGGTTGTCTCATTTCTTCCCACGTTGACAGAAAAAACTTTGAAGGCCGTGCAAATGGGGTTGTGTGCGCTGCAACACCGCACGTGACCTAACGTGTGGGAAAAATGCGTTAGGTTCTCTTAACCAATCATCACTTTTTTTTATTTGGACATTACTAACTACATGAGAGTTTTATCTCGTTGGTGAGTGACGCATGCATTTTACGCATATACAGAACGGTAAGGCACAGCAAGTGGATATCTCTAACAAACCAGTCGCTTACAGGCGCGCGTTAGCTGAAGGGACTATTGAGCTTAAATCCGAGACTGTTGACGCAATAAAGCAGGGTTCGATTGAAAAGGGGAATGTACTGAATACCGCGACGGTCGCCGCTGTTCTAGCGACCAAGCAGACGGCCTACGTCATCCCATTTTGTCATCCGATCCAACTGACAAGCATTAAAGTGGATTATTCCGTGCTCAACACGTCAATCACGGCGACTGTTGAGGTAAAATCTGAGGGCAAGACGGGAGTTGAGATGGAAGCACTCACGGGCGTAAGCGTTGCACTTTTAACGATATGGGATATGGTCAAGAGCGTCGAGAAAGACGCAACTGGCAATTACCCAATCACAAGAATGCGTGATATACGAGTCTTACACAAGAGCAAAATTGAGAGGTGACTTCTCATTAAAAAATCGTACGTATCCAACGCTGCGTTCATCGCGCCTGCGTTGCCCTGCGCTACGCGAAAAAAGCACAACCGTTTTGGCGACCACACTTCTATACGGCATGCGAAAACAGTGAGTGTCATATGACACGCGCGTCAGCACGCGGGGCCGGCACCGTCATCAATGGGATCGCCACGCTCAAAGGATCTGCTTTTGCCATCGGGCTGAAAACTCACGCTGATGTCGAGGTTGTCGACAGCGGCATCACGTGCGAAATTGCCGATGATCCCTCTGCCGATACCTCGCTCATCGCAGAGTGCGGGCGCTTGGTTGTCGAACGATACGCCCCTAGATCCGGCGTCCACATCGTAACGAGAAGCGAAATACCGATGGCAAGTGGTCTAAAGAGCAGTAGCGCAGCAGCGAACGCCGCGGTACTCGCACTCGTTGAAGCCCTTGACGTTGAACTGGAACCGCTCGACATCATCAAACTTGGCGTCCTTGCAGCGCGAAGAGCCGGGGTCACCATTACGGGGGCGTTCGATGATGCGTGCGCCTCGTTTTTCGGAGGACTCGTCTTCACGGACAACGAGCACGACGTGCTCCTAAAGCGTGTTGAAATAAACGACACTGTAGTAGTATACGTCCCGCGACGCAAAGCCTATTCAGCGAAGGCGGACGTCTCGCGAGCAAGACTGCTCGCGCCGTGGGTCGATATGGCGTACCATCTGGCTCTCGATGGCGAATATGAAAAGGCTATGGTCTTAAACGGCTTGCTGTACTGCACCGCATTTGGCTTTAGCCCGGAGCCTATAGTATCCGCGCTGACTGCCGGAGCGCAAGCTGCGACCCTTTCCGGAACGGGACCAGCATACATTGCTGTTGTGGATCGGTCATCTTTACGGACCGTCAAACAAGCGTGGGAACCGCTCGAGGGGTTTATTATTGAGACCGAGACGTCGAATAGCGGGGCGCAGATAGAAGCGTTTTGACCATCAACCGACGACGAAGAGCCAACGTTCTTCTAATACAAGGCATATATAGTCAAGCCGAATGATAGAACAAGTGCGAGGTCAAATAGCAGTAATCGATGCGGAAATCGTTGAACTGATAGCACGACGAACAGACCTAGCGTCGCAGGTCTTACGCGCGAAAAGGGCGGATGGCTTCATCCAGATTGACGATGAGAAGCAGCATGAACGAGTGCTCAATAGAGCCGTCGACATGGCTACCGAACGAAACATTGACGCGGGTGCAGTGAAAAAAATTTTCGAGATTCTCATCGCAATGAACTTAGAAATACAGCATGGATTGAGCGGCGAAGGTAATTTGCCGTAGCCGCATATCTGCGCAGAAGCGCGAGCAACCCTTATGATCTATCAGAAAAACGGAATATCCGTCACTTTTGCAGACGGAACAAAATTCAGATTAGACCCGAGAACGTACTCCCCAGAAGAAATAAATTTGGTTTCACACGGGCACTCTGACCACCTTCCCACTCGCTGCCACGGCAAAAGCGTCGTTATGTCTGATGTCACACAGAAACTGCTGCAGCTAAGGAAACGGGCGACAGCAGACATATTGTGCCACGCAAGTGTGCGCCCACTTGACGCAGGTCACGTTGTCGGCTCGCGTATGTTTTTCCTTGAGGGCGACCAAAGTATCCTCTACACTGGCGACTTCTGCACCAAGCAAAAGTTTTTTTCGCAAGGGGCGCAGCCAGTCAATGCCGACGTTTTGATCATCGAATCCACATTCGGAAGCGAGGAGTATATCTTTCCCGAAACGAAGGAAGTCGCCACGCAGATTCGACAATGTGTCGCTTCGTGCATTGAGAACGACGAATCGGTGATCGTTCTCGCTTATCCTTTCGGAAAGGCGCAAGAGCTTACACACCTGCTTCGCGATTATGTTCCTTTCGTCGACAGCAGCATCTATCAAATTAATGACGCACTGAGAAGCCTTGGTTACGATTTTCGTGATCAACTATTCGACGCAGCTGCAGTCACCGAAGCGCGAGAGCCGTTTGTGCTCATCACGTCGGGGCGCTCGACCCCCCAAGGGCAGGACGGACCGCTTCGCGGGAAAACGCGTACTCTAGCAGTCTCCGGTTGGGCGACGGGCCGCGGTTTCAAGTACTTTCGAGGAGTAGACTACGCATTTGCATTGTCAGATCACGCAGATTTTCAAGATCTCTTACGCTTCGTTGACCGATGTAACCCTGATGTGGTCTACACGTGCCACGGGTTTGCAAAGAAGTTTGCGGGTCTCGTTCGCGCCCAGCTTGGGATCGATGCCGTGCCACTCGAGAAGGGGCAACACTTTTTGCCTAACTACACATAATGCCGCTAGCTTATAGAGATGTAATAGGCGCAGGAATGCCCGAAAACGTCCAAGTAAGAGCGTATATATAGCAAAAGCAGTCACTTTACATGAGAGATTAAGATGTCTGGCCCTAACGACAACCAAACAAAGATACTGAGCTATTTGAAAAAAGGGGTTACGCGAGGGAAACACTTTTTCAAAAGCAAATCAATAGCGCGAGAACTAGGCCTGAGTCCCAACGAAGTCGGCACGAATATCAGCATGCTCATCGACAACGCCGACGACATCGTCATCGAGAAGTGGAGTTATTCTCACGGAACTACGTGGCGGGTGTACACGGCGAAGAAAGCTTGAAATTTCTTTTTTGCCCCGACCTCAGGTGAGCTCTTGACTTCGGTTGTGGTTATCAACAATTACGGACAATTTGCCCATTTGATTCATCGTACTGTTCGGGACCTAGGCACGCGATGCGAGCTCGTGAAAAATACGCTTAGCCCCGACGAGTTGCTCCAGCGCAGTCCCGATGGTTTAATCTTGAGCGGCGGCCCAACGCTGGACCGCATAGGCAACTGCAAGCAATACGTACGAGAGATAGAGCTGCCGATTCTAGGGATTTGCTTGGGCCATCAGCTGATAGCCGAGACGTTTGGGGGTGCCGTCGGTAAAGGCGCGTCAGGGGGGTATGCTGACGTCACGGTTGAGATCATTGAGCCTGACGACATACTGCTAGGTATCGGGCCGACAATAACTACATGGGCGTCTCACGCCGACGAAGTCAGTCGCTTGCCGAATAATTTTGTAAAACTCGCCCGTTCAGCGATATGCGAAATAGAAGCAATGAAGCACCCTTCCAAACCTATCTATGGAGTGCAGTGGCATCCGGAAGTGGCGCACACAGAGGCGGGCAACACTCTTATACTAAACTTTTTAAAGATCTGCGAGTCCTAACGCTTCGGTTTTGGTGCCGAGAAGTCGATTCGGATTGCATGCTTGGGGCAACTTCCAATGCAAGTCGTGCACCCTAGACAGTAACGCGGATCCTTAACGATACATTTTCGCTTGCCGCTGACCATTGCCGTACCGTAGATTCGCTCGCCTTTCGGACAAACGCGGGCACATTTTCCTATGCCGTCGCACTTTTCCAGATCTATAAAAATCTGAGGCATTTTGAGGCAATGTGGTAAGAAAGCTAATCGTTATGCTCCCCGATCCGCACTTCGCTCACGTAATCTTCAGCGCCAAAGTGCAACGACAACTCGCGTGAAGCAGCCTCTGGCGAGTCGGCGGCATGAACTAAGTTCCTCACGGTGTCGAGACAAAAATCCCCGCGCAAGCTGCCTGGCACCGCTTCAATAGGATTCGTCGCTCCGACGAGTTGGCGCACCGCTCGCACGGCGTTGAATCCCTCGACCGCCATCACGATGATTGGTCCCGAGGTGATGTAGTAAACCAGATGGTCGTAAAAAGGCTTGTCCTTATGTTCTGTGTAGTGCTTTCGTGCGGTCTCGATATCTAGGTTCTTGAGTTTTAGCGCTCGAAGTTCCAGACCTTTCTGCTCGAGTCGCGCAACAATCTTACCCACCAGCCTTCTTTGAACCCCGTCCGGTTTAATCATCACAAAAGTGCGTTCAATGTGGTCCTCGGACGCCATCTAGACCCCTCTCACGCTCTTTTACGTGCCAATCGCCCGTGCTCTGTCCAAGCGACGCGTCGCGCAAGACGCCCCAATCTGTAGTTCTTTTCACACTTGGAAGAGCAAAAATGGAACACCGTGCCATCACGTTTGACGAACATCTTGCCTGTTCCAAGTTCGATGGCGCCTCCACAGAACGAA
Organism: Candidatus Methanoflorens stordalenmirensis; assembly: GCA_003139855.1. Classification (GTDB taxonomy): domain Archaea; phylum Halobacteriota; class Bog-38; order Methanoflorentales; family Methanoflorentaceae; genus Methanoflorens; species Methanoflorens stordalenmirensis. The sequence goes on along the minus strand of PLGY01000037.1, from coordinate 119,600 downwards.
CACGTCCGATTTTCCATGATCTCACCGCGTCATAAGTTTCTTAGCCTCGTGGGCAGTCTCACGCAGCATGAGAATGTCGCCGATTTGGACAGGGCCCACACAATTCCGCGTGATTATTCTTCCCTTGTTCGAGCCTTCGAGGATACGGCACTTGACCTGTTTCGCCTCTCCGTGCATCCCCGTGTTTCCTACTATTTCGATTATTTCTGCAGGCGTTGCATCGTTGTATTCGGCCACCGCCACGTCCTCCGGGATTCTCTACTAAGTTTAGCCTGAGCGAATTGTTTTAAGCTGCTCGACCACTTCATCGACAAGAGCCTTGCTCTTTCCCGCATCGATAATTGCGGCCGCCGCTGAGCCGACGTCTAGCCCTGACGCAGCGCCGAGATCAGTCTGTCTTTTTACGTAAACGTACGATATGCCCTTCTCGTCGCAAAGTGGTGGAATATGTGCTACGATTTCCTCTGGCTGCACGTCGATGCTAATCAACACAAGTTGGACAATACCCCGTTCGATCGCTTTAGTAACCTCATTGGTGCCCTTTTTTATTTTACCCGTGTCACGCGCACTTTCGAGGGCTTCTAACGCCTTGTTTGCGATTTCGTCAGGGACGTCAAATTTCACAAAGATTGGTTTTGCCATGCTAACATACCTCTTTCAGGATCACACAGTCGCGCGAATCCTATCATCATTCATCGATATAGGTGCTCTGCTTGCAACTCAAAAGCCGTATCGATCAAGCATTTCATCGTATAAATAGCCGCTTGCGATGTCGTGTTGGTGTCCTCATTTTATAAGTTTATCTATCCATGCTTTTTCGATAGCGCATTGAACTCTGCTAAGTCGCTAAGAGGCACTCTGACGCTAGCGTTGTTTTCGTTCAAACCCGCTTATTTCAGAATAGCCGGACGGCAGAAACTTGGCTATTTGATTCACGGTAACAGCCGTTCGCAGGCCCTTTTTCTCATCTTCGCGTGCTTTAGCGAGAAGCTCTCGCGATACCATCTTTGCGACATCACTCTGGTTGTATTTGCCCGGCTCGAGCACGACAGCCATTTTAGCCACACGAGTTATTGCCGATGCTGGGCCCCCCACAATCTTGTCATCATGGAGTCCGATAGCAAGCCGCGCTTCTGATTCCATATAATGTCGGTCGCCCCGAATAATAAAGCCGCCTTTCGGCACGTACTCTCCAGATTCCGGGGTTTTCGAAACCTGGCTTGGATGCACCCAGTAACATCGACCAGAGCCCAAACCTTGCTTCCAAATAGACGAGTACGACACGGCGAATTGAGCTGCTTCGCGCAACGTGGGTTCGGGTATTTCCTTGCCTTCAGATTTCACGATCACCGCAGGGGCTCCGTGGACATCGGCGTGGAGAAATAGATCGCGCGGTTCCAAGTATTTCTTGACCAGTTCTTCGTTTGTTTCCGCATCTCTTCCGCCAATTACCAAGAACCCGTCAGTCGAAAAAAACCAACGATACCGCTCGAACCAACGAGTTTTCTTTTTCTTCGCACGAAGTTTATCAGACCCTACCTGTTTTCCTGCAGACGCTTTTTCTTGATCTATTGTTTTTATTGAGAGCGCCAGTGCCCGCTCCGCGCCCTCTGACTTTGCTTTCATGACCTTCGCTTTTTCATAGTACTTTTGCGCATTTTGCGGAACATCCCGGTCTATAGCTACGTCGATTGTGATGCCTTCGATGTTTATGGTCACGGTGCCGGTGCGCTGATCGACCTGCTCTACGAATGACAAAGAACCGAGAACGCGACCTAATTCATCCCACGTTTTCGATTCTCGGGCCCGCCGTACCGCATCTATTAAGCGATCGACCTCTTGATACTTCTCGAACAGTAAATCTCCTTTGAAGTGATTTTCACGCTCTCGGCTTTTAAATTGTTCAATTGCGTCCTTTTGCCTGTTGATAATTTTCTCAAGTCGCGTTTGCGTCGCAGATGTGGTTTCTGGCTTTTCAACTTCTAGGCCGAAGTAGACGTCAAGGGCCTGATTGAAACTTGCGAAATAGCGTTTCTCGTATCGCTCGAACTGCGACACCTCAAACGGGAGGACGTCAATGGGCACCGATCCGTGTTCACACACGATATGGGGCTTCAGCTTGCTTGATAGTAATGGATCGAAGACGGCTCTGAGCGCTTCGTAGAGCGTATGAACTTCGTCTGAAGTGACGCTCGTTTTGTCTTTCGCTACGTGAGCTCTCAAGCATACTTCTTCGGCGTATAAGCCCCCCATATTGAACCGCGTAGCGAGCGTTCTAACTAAGTCGCGCGAGATGGACGCAATCGCTTTTTCAAACTCGTCGTACGAAATGTCGATAGGGTTGAGTTGCGATGGCGGGTATTCATAGTGTTGCCCCCGCAAGACTTGCCTAGCTGCGGACCTCATACCCCGCAGCGGTAAAATAATGCGCTTAGATGTGTCGGTAAGGATAACGTTCCCTTTGGAAAAGAGCTCGCAGATCAGATAGCGTTCGTCATCGCCACGTATAAACTGTATTTCGACGATGCGGTCGAAACCGTGTTGGACAATAGCAGCAATCCTTCCGCCTTTGAGCTCCTTTCTCAGCAGCATCGGGAAACTGGGGGGCGCGGCGGGTGCTAAAGTAGGATTGCTCGTCAGGTGCAATCGCTTTCCCGATCCGATTATCAAATCGTATTTTTGATTTCTTGCCGCAAGCTTCAAGCGAATCTCCACAGGTGAGAGCTGATAGGCTTTTTCCAGTTTCGCCCCGATTAGCACGTCCAACTCTGGTAAAAGGGCTGCAACGTCAACGCTGGTCATTACGTTCTTCAAACCATCGCCTCTCGCACGAGTGCCGTTAGTGAACAAAGTCGTCCTATTGTATGGTCGCTAAACCAATAAAACCTGTGTTTTTTGTGACGCGTCGCGGTTGCACTTGGCCTCTGCCCCTTCAGGATGCGAATCACTAGCGCTGCGTTACGTGTGACTTCAGCACGCCTAACAGCGCACTTACAAAGCCACAAAACATATAAACACAGTTGAGTCTTAGTTGATGTCGAAGCATGGCAAAAACTAAAGAAAAAGCTGCCCCTAAAACTGAAAAAAAGGGTGCCGCGCAAAAGGCTGAAAAAAAAGTTCCGGCGAAAACCGATGAAAAGAAAGAACAAGAAAAACAGACAAAGCACGTTGAAGGCATCAAAAAGACGTTACTTTCGTCTCTGCTCGGCATTGCCGGGGGAGTTCTTTCGTACTATGCGCCCCTTTACAGCATTTTGATACTTCTGGTAGTGGTGTATGCCCAGAGGCTCGCCTTGCCTCGCATTCAGATTGATACGAAAGAATATCGTTTTACAGACTGGTTTTTCCTAGTGTTTATGACGTTCGCTTTCTGGTTTGTCAGCTGGACGATATTGTTGAACCGGCCGGCCTAGGCATGACGAGAGGAGCGGTCTCGCGACGATGAGAATAGCAGTGCTAAAAAGGGAGAGCTGCCGCAGCAAAAAATGCGGCACAGAGTGCGTGCGTTTTTGTCCTCGGGTCAGAACAGGTGACGAAACGATAATCATTGGACCCGATGGCAAACCCGTCATTTCAGAAGAGCTTTGCGTAGGGTGCGGTATTTGCATCAAGAAATGTCCATTTGATGCGATAACGATCGTCAGTTTACCTGAGGAGCTAGAGCAGCCCACCCATCGTTTCGGCGTCAACGGTTTTGCTCTTTACGGGCTTGCGATTCCACGAGGTGGCCGCGTAACTGGCATTCTTGGACCAAACGGGATAGGCAAAACTACGATAATCAACATTCTCTCCGGCGAGGTCACGCCAAATTTTGGCCAAGACCACATCAGCGAGGAAGAAGTCTTGGAGCACTACTCGGGGACCGAGCTACACGATTATCTAAAGAGCGTTTACGAAGGCACGCTGCGAACTGCGAGCAAACCGCAGTACGTTGACCTTATCCCTCGCGCGTACGCAGGTAAGGTCGCCGACCTCATAGACAAAGCCGACGAACGCGGCATAGGTGACGAACTACTCGATCAACTTGAGCTCGAAGATGTCAAAGAGCGCGAGGTACGACATTTGAGTGGCGGTGAACTGCAACGCCTGGCCATTGCAGCCACCATCGCTCGAGATGCCGATTTCTACTTTTTCGATGAACTGACACCGTATCTTGATATTTATCAGCGGGTCAACATCGCGCGAACGATTCGGGGGCTTGCAAAGCAAAAAAACGTTTTGGTCGTTGAGCACGATCTCGCGATCCTTGATTTGCTAGCAGATATCGTTTATATCGCTTTTGGCGAACCTGGAGCATACGGTGTCATTACCAATCCGAAAGGAGTCAGAGTTGGCATTAATGAATACCTTAAGGGGTATCTTCGAGAAGAGAATGTTCGAATCAGAACCGATCCGATCAAATTTGAACTCCACGCACCGCGCCTCGACACGGATGTGCGCGTCCTGGCGCACGTCGAACGGCTCAAAAAGAGCTACGATTCATTCACGTTTGAGGCAAAAGGCGGCGAGCTTACAAAAGGTGTAATCGGCATACTGGGTGCCAATGGCACCGGAAAAACAACCTTCGTAAAGTTGCTCGCAGGGGTAATCGAACCGGACGAAGGAAAGGTTGACGTGGAAGTTACGACTTCTTACAAACCACAGTATCCAACGGCAAAAGACAATTCAGCAGAAAACGTCGGCTCTCTGCTAAGAGCAATCACCGACTCGTATGACACGAGCTACTACCGAACTGAAATCCTCAGACCGTTGCAGCTCGAACGCATGCTAGAGCGCTCTCTTGACAATTTGAGCGGCGGTGAACTGCAACGAGTAGCCATCGCAGCGTGCCTGAGCCGCGATGCTGATCTTTTCATGCTCGATGAGCCGAGCGCACATCTCGATGTAGAGCAACGCGCTCTGGCGACGAGTCTGATTCGGCGCTTCACCGAGAACAAGAAGGTGGGCACGCTTCTTGTTGATCACGATATCTATATGATCGACCTCGCCAGTGAGCGATTGATGGTTTTTACGGGAGACCCTGGCGTGCGTGGCGCAGCGGAAGGTCCTTTCGACATGCACGAGGGGATGAACCGCTTCTTGAAGGACATCGGAATTACTTTCCGAAGAGATCAAGACACCCACCGCCCGAGGGTAAACAAAATGGCTTCTAAATTGGACCGCCAACAACGCGAAGACGGAGAATACTACTATCCGGAGTAGCCGTTCCGCGTTTCGGAGCGGAAGGCGTTTCGTAAGCACATGGTACTGCCAAACGACTTTTATGATTTGAACACGACGGCAGGCATCCTGTTGAGAGTCTTGCTCTTGGCAGCAGTCACCATCATCGCGGCCAGGGTGATTGAGACGTTTCTGGATCGGTACTTGCGCCAAGCTGCGATAAGACTGAGAGTAAGCGCCACCAAGTACGTTGCTCTTCGACGGCTTGTCATCGCGGCAGTCTACGTAACCGGCCTCATAATTATAATCGAATCAACGCCGCAGCTGCAATCGCTGTCTATCGCTATTTTTGCTAGCGTCAGCATTGTCGGCATCGTCATAGGAATCGCGGCCCAAAGCACCATTTCGAATATCATCGCAGGTGTCGCTATTGTCATATCCAAACCGTTTGGAGTTGGTGATTTTGTTACCGTGCGCGGAGAATCCGGCTTTGTAGAGGACATCACCTTCAGACATACGGTTATTCGCCTCCTCGATGCGCACATGATCATTCCGAATTCATCGATAACGAGCGACGTAGTTTTCAACCACTCTGACTCTACCATAGCAGCTCGAATAGATGTTCGCATTTCCTACGATTCAGACTTGCGCCTAACGAAGCAGATCATTCGGCACGAAGCGGAAAAAGCAGCAGCGATCAACCAGCAGACAATTGAAGTGATTGTATCGAAAACAGATGAACAAGGGGTCACGTTTTCGCTCGTCTTCAGGTTGGAAGAGTCACCTTTCAATTGCATAAGCGACCTCCGCGAAGCAATCGTTCTCCGGCTTTTGAGCGAGCACGTGACGATCAGTTAACCTCTATTCGATCGAGAAGCCGTTTTCGTCGCCCAGCCGCAACGGTTCAGCTGAAGGGTCGATGAGAACTGATTCTAAATTTCACAAGAGCAACAGATAGATAATCACCGCTGCAATAGCGCCGGCAGCAGTCGCCAAGAAATTGACCGAGCTGTTAGTCAAATAATGCCGCCTTTCTAATACCGCACCCAAAACGCTGTCAAAGTTGGCTCCAAAAAAACCGCCGAGAATGACGGGAACCGCCATGCTGAAGGCTGCAAGTCCAAGCGCAACACCGATAATCGCTATCGCTCCAGCTCCGGCCAAGGCAGAATACTCTCCCAGCGTCGTTATCCCACCGTCGGTACCGTGCGGTACCCGCCTCAGGTCGGTGATCAACCGCGGCAGCTTCTTGTGGGTCTGTCCAATCTCGCTCGCGAGGGTATCACCTGTGGCCGTCGCTACGGCACCAATGTACGCGACGACAAATAGCGCGTTGCCCGTGATCCCGAAACCGATGGCACAAATAAGCGCCACAAGTCCATTACCAAAAACATTCCCGTACCCCCGCGCGCCACCCCCCCCTTGCGCAATGCCGATAGCGCGCTTGTAATCGTACTTGTATTTCGTAAAAATTCCGCCAATGACGAAGAACGAGAGGATGAGGACGAACCAGCGAAAGTCCGTGAAAGAGACTATAAGGAGGCCCATTAGAATGCCGCTGAGAACTCCTGAGATGTCTGCCAATCTGACCCGCCCGAGGGCGTAACCGATGAGTATCATGAAGAGGAGGGTCAAAAGAAGTCGTAGCACCGGCACTGAGTAGTCAACTCCGACGAAGAACCATATAGCAAAGCCGATTCCGAGTGGCACGACCACATTCTCTTCTATGTCGTGCAAAATGGTCCGCAACAGTGCCCCCACAAGCGCGCCGATCATAGCAATAAAAAGCAAGAAGTCCGCCGAAGGGTTCACGTTCGTGAACGTAGCAGCAGCCCCTCCAACCAGAAGCCCAAAAAATCCACCTGACAGTATGAAAATCAAACTGCTGGCTAAGCCTCCGTACGATTCAAAGAGCACAGCTAGAACTTCAGCCAACGTTACAATTATGATAACGTCGCTCACTACATACAATGGCAAGCTAGAGACTACGCTAAATATGCACAACGCCGTCAAAGATAAGGTGAGAGCTAGTGGCTTGATAAGCACTTCAGATTTTCGATCCGGCACCGTTGCGAGCAGCATGAAAACGTGCATCTTGGGGTTAACGAGAGCAATCAACAAAGACAAAAACAAAAAGAAGAAAAGGGATCCCGTGCTCCCCAAGAACGGAACAACCAGGGCGACCAACCCAAAACTCGCGCGAAGTGTCAGTCTGCGTGCCTCAACAATGTTCACGCTAATCCCCTTCTAGTTCACGCTGGAAGTACTTTACGTTTGCGACGGTCCGCTAGAGAGTAGATAAAGCTGCAAAACTGAGGAAGGACAAAGGATGATCTCAAACCTTTACGAACGACGACTTTTCGATCAGATTCGAGAAGTACCACGACACGTGGCACTCATCATCGCCGAAAAGGATCTCGATACCGCCGACGCTTACAAGAGGATTGGCGCCTTCGCCTCGTGGTGCAACGAGATTGGCATAAGTCGAGTGACCATCTGCATAAACATGCTGCGCTTTGGAGAAGAGGTAAATCAGCGACTGCGGTCGCAGATCGTCCAAAGGATTACTGACTATCTTCAATCTACTTCAGTGGCCGCCACTATCTACTCACCTGACGCTCCTGAAACGATTAGCCGCGAGGAAACACCTGTTATGAGCATCTCGATCGGATATGGAGGCAAAAAAGAGTTAGTCGATGCCATTCGGTCGATAGCGCAAGAGGTCCGGAACAAGGAGCTATGTGCCGACGACATATCCGAGGACACCATTAGTTCGCATCTCATCTTCAAGGAAGAGCCTGAACTCGTGATAAGAACGGGCGAGAATCGTTTGACCGATTTCTTGATATGGCAAGCGGTTTATTCCGAATTGTACTTTACCGAAGTCAACTGGGCGAATTTCAGAAGAATGGATTTGCTCAGGGCCATCCGCGACTATCAAAAAAGACAACGACGGCACGGGGTGTGAAGGCGCGACGGCCTATCTGTCGGGCACATCCGATTTCGTCCGTCGACAATAACCACACGCGAACCGGGGGCAGTCCGAGTAAACCTCTAACTTGACTGCTCTGAACTGCTAAGCTACGTAAAAAGTATGAATTTCGCAATCAAAGTGCTGACTTCGATCAGATTTGCACTTGCTACGATAGGCGTGATTATACTCGTCTCGGTTGTCGGTACACTTTACCCTGGTGGCGACATAGTTTTTGGAAGCCCTTTATTTCTCGCTCTTGTTGGGATCCTTGCGATATCAACTGCCCTGTGCAGCCTGACGAGGATCGTTCCCTTGTGGCGCGACGTAAGACGACCTCCTGTAGAGGTAAGTGATCACTTCATTCAGACGCTCCCGTATGCCGTGCATCTTTCGGGTGTCACGCTTACCCAAGTCAGAGACAGTTTGAAGGGGTACATGATCCGCGAAACAAGAACTGGGAAAACAACCTTTTTGTTGGCTCAGAAGGGGCGGATCGGTAGATTCGGACCTCACATTGCGCATTTTGGAGTGTTAATACTATTGCTTGGCGTTGCCATTGGAGCCGCTTATGGAAATGCAAACCCATACAACAACAAAATTGCAGTCATTCAAGAAGGCGGTTCGCAGCAAGTTGATGGCTTTACCTTGCGACTCGACGATTTTAACGTCAGCTATTACAATAACGGTGCCGTACGAGACTACACGGCTACGGTAACCGTGCTAGATGGAAACCTTATCCAGACTCAAAACGTCACGGTCAACGGGCCGCTGACCTACAAAGGGCTCACCTTCTACCTTTATGGGTACGGAGTGACTCAGTCCGGAAACGCCTGGGTCGCGTTTCAAATCAAAAGCACGTCGGGACTCCCATTCGTGTGGGTCGGAGCAGCGGTCGCACTAGTGGGGATAATGCTATCGCTTTACGTCCCACACAAGCGAATTTGGATTAAGGAGGCCGACCAGAGCACGCAGCTCGGCGCGATTAGTAACAAAAGCTCAGCAAGGTTTTTTAGGGAGATTGAGGGCGTGCGCACAAAGCTGGAGAGCCACGCTCATAGTGTTGACCATACGACCAGATCAGAAGAGATATGAAGTAGCGTTGAACTGAGTGGAACGACCCATGGACGCAGTAGCTCTTGAACATCTTGGATTCGAAATTGCACTTGGAACCTATCTGATTTCGTCGGTCCTTTTTATCCTATATTTTTCAATAAAAAAGCGACGACTCGTGGAGATGGGATTTACCTTAGCACTTTTTGGATTTGCATTTCAAACCCTTGCACTTGCGTCCCGATGGCTGTACGCGGGCTACCCTCCGTGGGTAAGCACCTATGAAGTGATGTCATTTTTTGCGTGGGCTGTCATGGGCGCCTATGTGATCTTGAACGTAAAATCTGACTATAAGAGCGCAGGAGTGCTGATCGCGCCGCTCGCATTCGTGCTGCTCGGCTTCGCCTCTATGCAACCGACAAACCCCGCTCCGCTTATCCCAGCATTGCAGAGCGTTTGGATCTTTATACATGTGCCAATCATTATTCTAGCGTACTGCGCTTTCGTCATCGCTTTCGTAGCGAGTGTGCTGTATTTGTTCAAAGACAAACAGCTAAGCGAGGCGCGTATGACAGAAGGCTTCAACCGTCAGAGAGACGTCGCCTCTAAGGACACTCCGCCCTCAAGGACGCCCGAATCGACAGGCATCCTTGCAAACTTCAGTCTGGAGCAGCTCGATGAATTAGCATATAAAAGCGTCGCAGTAGGATTCCCTCTCCTCACTATCGGCATAATAACCGGGGCGATTTGGGCTGAGAGCGCCTGGGGAAGTTACTGGAGCTGGGATCCCATAGAGACGTGGGCGCTCATCACATGGTTCGTGTTTCTCATCTATTTGCACGCAAAAACGCAGAACTGGAGCGCTTCTCTTGCCGCTTATATCGCCGCGTTTGGATTCATTTCGGCCATCTGCACGTTTCTTGGCGTAGGGTACGTCCTTCCATTTCTCCAAACCTACATAAGCGTAAGCACCGGCTTGCACGGGTATGCCGGCGGCGGCGCGATCAGCGGCACGGTGCTGTTCTGTGGGATTCTAGTCGCAGTGCTCCTACTGCTACTCGCGACGCGAAAAAGACCACCGAACGCCACGCGTGCGCCGCCAGCTCAAACGGACGCCGAATCTGGACCGACGCCTTAGTCACACAGCTTTTTCTTGTTTAATATTTCTACGTCTTCCAGGCTGTTAATGTTCACGAAGGTGCACAAACTGGGGTCTATGAGGCGGATCTCATCTTTCGGAACGTAGTTAACCTGGAGCTGACCAACGACATACATTATAGCCCCTTTACGCCTCTGGATCGCCACCTTCGCCGCCCGAATCGTCGTTTCGCGCCTGTATACCGCATGCAATGGTTCCGGCGGATACGGAATAGCTACGTCATACCCCATAGCCCTATGAAACAGAAAGTCGACGACGTCGGCCTTTATGAAAGGCATATCGCAGGCAGCGACAAATGCGTATTGAGAGCTGGACGCACTTAACCCGCTACAAATACCTGCCACAGGGCCGAAATCTCGAACCTCATCGCGCACGATGGTGACTCCAGAGAGGTGCAGCTTCCTTTGCTGCTCCTCATCTCTCACAACAACGATAATCTCATCGACGCAGCCCGAGAACGTTTCGATAATGTGGTTCAGTATCGGTTTCCCGTGCAGCTCAAGCAGCGCCTTTTCTGCAAAATTGAGTCTGGAACCTTTGCCTCCCGCAAGTATGACCGCCGTTCTCATCAGTCGTTATTAGCTTTGATTCCCGGAACAAAGTCCCGCAGGATCTCGCTTACTTCTTCGTGAGTAATGACGCAAGCTTTTCGTGAGAGTCTGAAGACCTCTTCCACTTCGACTTTGCCTATCTCGTTGAGAAAAGAGAATGCGCGCTCAACGATGCTGATTCTGCGCTCCCGCTCCTTCTCTTGAAATGTCCGGATAGCTCTGAGAAGATCAATTCTTCGAAATTCCGGCCAATAGGGGGCACAAAAATACGAACAACACTCGTTGCCACTCGCCTGCCACGGCAAGAAGTTCGACGTGCGCGCTTCGCCGCCTGATCGGATAATAAGATCAACGTCAGCGAGTGCATTGTTGTTGTAGAAAAGCTTTGTGAGCATATCTTCATCGATTTCGTCAACGTTTATGGTGTTGTTCTCCACCAGCGTAGCCAAGGACCGCACGACATCGACTATCTCCTTTCGTCCCCCGTACGCCAGAGCAAAGTTCAAGGAGTGCTTTCTGAAGTGACGCGTGGCTTCTTCCACGCGCTCGACGGACCTCAGCACGCCCTCAGGCAACAGCTCACGTTCTCCGATCACTCGCACCTGGACCTCTTTTTGGTAGATTTGCTCTTCATTGTAGAGATCAGCAAACCTCTGTTCGAAAAGCGAGAACAACGGTACGAGCTCTTCTTTCGAGCGACAGTAGTTTTCGGTTGAAAAGGCATAAAGCGTCAGTTGTTCGATTCCGAGATCCAGACACCACCACAATACCCGCTCAGTCGTCAACGCTCCATAAACGTGGCCATACGCGCGTGGTTCGCCTACCTTGTCAGCATATCGTCGGTTGCCATCCTGTATTATGGCGACGTGTTGGGGCATCTGAGCTGACCTCACCTCTCTGACCAAAAGCCGTTCGTAAGCTTTGTACAGTGAGTTATGCGCGTTTTGTCTGATCCACGACATAAAGCCTCTAAGACACGATATCCTCGCCAAGGGAGACAAGCCCATTTCCTTCGCTTAGGAGCGACCGAACGACGTCTTTATATGAGTCTTTTAGCGAATAGACGTTGTGATTTTTCGTGACATCTATTCTAAAGATGCCCAATCGAGTATTCATAAGCCCTACCATGGCGGAAACTCCCCGATAGCTTACGTCGTACCCGCCGTCCCTCAAATGTTGATAAACCTCCTCAGTTGTGAAGATGTGCTTTTCGAGAAACAGTTCAAGTACGGCCCTCCGCACCCCTTGCCCATCTCGTTCAAGATAATCCTTCAGTCGGTTCTCAACATTTTTGCCGTTCAGCGCAATCACATCCGGGGCGATAGTAAGTCAGCGCGGAAGTATTTACGTTTTCGGTTTTAAACAATAGCTCAGGGGCGTTACTTCAACTACCGTCCCGTCCGGATACGTCTCTACGACGCGCGCTGCCTCGGCCAGCGCCGGATTTTTTTTTGCAAGCTGTAGCGCTAATTGCCAAGACATGTGCAACTCGCCATTAACAATCGCGTAGTCGTCTTCAGGAATGCTTGTAAAACAATCGAAACTCGACACCGATTCTACAACGCCATACACGAGTGTGCCGTCTTCGGTGACTTCATCGAACGGTCTAGCTAAACGCCGCGCTTTACGCTTAAATCGTTCTCTAAGCTGGACCCGATCTTTTGATGCCGAAGTGCAGAAATACGTCGGCACCTCATCGTTAGCAATCTCATCGGCCATCTTTCGGCTACCGACAGCGGCGTAGCCAGACTCAAGCGGAACAAACCCTGCGGCGGTCATAGCGTTGTAGTTTGTTTCTGAAAACTCGAGTTCATTAAGATTCAAGAAGCCGGAGACCTCTTTGAGAACGTTTAAAATCGCAGGGACGGGCTTGATGGCTGGAATCTCGACTCCAGCCTCCAGACCGAGTGTCTTGGCATATTTAAGCGCCTCGCAATATTGAGAGGAGGCAAAGTTGTCCCACTCCTCGATCGGTGGATGAACGCGGATTTCATCCAATCCCGCACGAGCAAGCACGCGGAGAGCATGCCCCGAGGGAGCAAGAGAGCTGTAAAGGTGAATATGGTGCTGCGGTCCGAACTCACTTTTCAGGAGTTTCACGTAGTGTATGACTCTTGGGAGCACCAACAACGGTTCGCCCCCGGTGATGCCTGTTCCGAGCGCGTCCATGGAACGTGCCTCTACTATAAGATCAGTATCGCATTTTACGAGACGCTCATTCGCATATACAGCGTCTTTTCCCTTCCTGTGTTCAGACAAAGGACAATAAAAACAGCTCCTATAGCATAAGCCGGTGACAAAAAGCACCATCTTCGCGCCAAGCTGGCATAACTCGCATCCTTTGCTATACACGGCTCCCTCGGAACCTGACTCACTTCAAGCGGCTCAGTAAGCCTGCGTTGTCCTCTGTTCTTTGACGCAAACGTAGCTCGCCCTCTATAGAAGAACTGCCCCTTTATCACGTAAAAACTTAAGTATAATCGTGTTGAGGGGTTTGTAGCGCCGTTGCGCAAGCCAGATGCATAGGGAGCCCTGCGTGGCCCGTGCTTGGAGGCTGCCGTTTTGAAAAAGATTCCAACGAGCGAAATACTGCGAATCAAAGAAAAAAGCTTCGAAGAGGCGTGGAAATACGGCGGTGAACTGCTTGATGATGGGAGCACCTACGACCTACGTCGAATAGAGCAAGCCCCCTCTCGGGGCGCGCCGCACGCGCTGAACGATCTCATCGAGAAAATGCGGCAACGACTGCTGGAGTTGGGGTTCGACGAGGTAATCAACGAGACGATATTTCCCGAAGCGGACATAATGAAGCAGTGGGGGCCGACCGGTTTTGCCATACTCGACAGATGCTACTATCTCGCTGCTCTGCCTAGGCCCGACGTCGGTTTGAGCTCGCAGAAGCAGGAGATAATCAAAAGCTTCGGTATCCACCTACCCCCCAAGAAAGTCGCCGCGCTCCAGTTGACGCTTCACAAACTCAAAACCGGCGAGCTGGAGAGCGATGAGCTGATTAGAGAAATCGCAAAAGTACTGGATGTCCCCGACGACCGTGCCATACAGGTCTTCGAAGAGGTATTTTTCGAATTCAAGGATTTAAAACCACTGGCTTCCAACCTGACGCTGCGATCGCACATGACTGCCGCCTGGTTCGATACACTAGCTACCGTCCAGAAATACACCGCTGTACCAGTGACGCTTTTTTCGATTGGTCCTCGTTACCGAAGAGAGCAGCGTGAGGATGCAACGCACCTTCGAGTGCACGATTCAGCTTCGTGCGTCGTAATGGACGAGGACGTGTCTATTGATGTAGGCAAATGGCTAGTCGAGGAGTTCTTGCGGCCGTTCGGATTTGACGATTTTCAGTTCAGACAAGTTGCCACCGGCACAGATACTTATTATGCGCCAGGAAAGCACTACGAAGCTTTTGCGTATTCTCCCGACTTTAATGATGCAAGAAGCAACGATGCGGGATGGCTTGAAGTAGCCGATTTCGGGCTATACAGCCCCCTCACATTGGCCAACTATGGCATCGAATATCCGGTAGTTAACTGTGGCATTGGAGTAGAGAGAATCGCAATGATCGCGCACGCGTTTAAGGACATTAGAACACTGGTATACCCACAGTTTTATGGAGAATTCGTTTTGACGGACGATGAGCTGGCCAGCCTCATCGCCCTGAAACACACCCCCGCAACGCTGCAGGGAGAAGCGATACAACAAGCAATTGTCAGCGTGTGCAAAACGCACGGCGCTGATGCAAGCCCAGTTGAATTCGTGGCGTGGGAAGGCGAGCTCCTCGACAACTTCGTCAAAATCACCGTGATTGAGCCTGAAGAGAATACGAAGCTTTGCGGACCTGCCTTTCTGAATGAGGTTTTTGTCAAAGATGGAAACGTTATAGGGGCTGTAAAGCTCGAAGGCCTTTCGACAGGGATAACGTACATAAAAGCATTCGCAGCCGAAGCTGCGTACGAGATCGAAAAAGCCTTGCAACAGGGGAAGACGAAACTCGAGGTGCGAGTGCGGATCTCTCGCTCACCAAACGACTTAAACCTACGAATAGATCCAATTGCCACACGATACATAACGAGCCGGAACAAGAAAATCGACCTGCGGGGCCCAATATTCACGACTGTCCGTATGCAAGCCGTTTAAATCGACAAGGAAACCTATCCACGGAATAAAACTCAAGAACCCAAAGAAATTGTGAACTGTCGATTCGGCGCTAAACGCAACGCTTCGACCGGTATCTGCGGCAGAAGCGCCACGCCTTCTTGCTGATTTTTCCTGTGTGTAAATTCTGTATCAGTTGGGTCTGAAGCTAGATTCTTTGTACCCAAGCCCAGAGCTCGGCGATGCGCTCACACTGTTTGCGCAATCACGGGGGCGCTCAGACCAAATAGTTTATTATAGCATCAACTCATTATTGATAGGCATATCAATATTGGTGACTCAAGATTCAATGAAAGATCCGCTTCTAGAGCTCGCGCTTATTAACGCGGCGCAAAAACCTATCCAAGTATCAGCTGTTGAGTTTGCTAAGAGGCTCAGAACCAGTCCTATGACGGCCTCGCGAAGACTGAAAGAACTCGAGGACGCAGGGTTGATTGCACGAACGCTTTCAGGCAGATCACAAGCTATTACCATTACGGAGAAGGGATCCGGCGTACTAAAAGAGCAGTATTTGGCTTATAAGTCCATTTTCGAATCAAAACCGGTGATCGAATTGAGCGGCACCATAGTATCAGGCTTGGGCGAGGGCCGGTACTACCTCTCGGTCCGCGGCTACACAAAGCAGTTTGAAGAGCGTCTAGGGTTCATGCCATATGCCGGCACGCTGAACGTAAAATTGGACGAAGAAAGCGCCGCAACTCGCGTGCGGCTGGACAACCTATCCCCCATCTATATCTCAAGCTTCAAGACAAGTAACCGTACCTATGGCGGTATCAGGTGTTATAGGGCTTTGATTGGAGGCATCGACGGAGCCGTAATTGTGCCCGATCGCTCCCATTATAAGAACGACGTGATCGAAACCGTTGCTCGAGTTTCAATCAAACAGACTCTCAACACGGATAATGGCGATTTTATAGAGGTCGCGATAGTATGAGCGTAGCAGAAGCTATTAAGGCAGTTCGAAAAGGAGAAATGGTACTTATTTACGATTCAGAAGACAGAGAAGGCGAGACGGACATGGTAGTGCCCGCCGTCTCGACGACGCCTAAACAGGTGGCGCGAATGCGTGTAGAGGCGGGAGGGCTGATCTGCGTTGCCATTTCTCCACAAGCTGCTGAAAGTCTGTGTCTCCCCTTCATGTCAGACATTTTAAAATTCGTTAGCTCAAATGGATGCAGCTTGAAGCTTGACTCGGTTTGCGAGAAGCCCGGTGATCTTGCTTATGATACGCGCTCCTCCTTTTCAATCGCCGTCAATCACAGGGATGTTGGAACCGGGATAACTGACATAGATCGCGCACTAACGATTACCGAGCTTGGCTTCACTGTAGAGAAGGTGGCGCTTCATCTTCCAGTTGAATTCGGCGCAGCTTTTCGGTCTCCGGGACACGTCCCGCTGCTTCGAGCAGCCCAAGGGTTGATTTCAGAGCGAAGAGGACAAACAGAACTCTCAATAGCCTTAGCTGAGATGGCGGGCATTACCCCAGCTATGGCTATGTGCGAAATGCTCGATGCACAAAGCGGGAGAGCCCGTACCAAGCGAGACTCGATTGATTACGCAAAACGACACCAGCTTACGTTCGTGACTGGGCAGGCAATTGTCGACGCGTACGAGCGTTCGAACTAGCCGCCTATTCGTCCAAGCGACTTGCAGAAACGAGCTTCGCGCTATCCCAACGCACCTCGAATCTTGCTCATCTTTAGCAGGCAGCTTTCGATGAGCCCGATTGAGTTACTTCGTCAACGAGCATCTTGTGTCCACTGCTAACGAATTGGCTTAGCGACGGTTTTAGGGTTTCTATCAAAGTCACATACAACAAGTCAGGCGCTTTTTTCCAAGCTCCAGATACTCTGCAAGATATTTTACGTCTTGCGAGACCTGTCGAAATGCGGCTGGCGGAATGAAGTCCTTTGCCACCTTTAGGTTGACGAACTGGTACGCGAACTCTAATCTGAAGAAATGCTCGCAAGTGCTTGGTCAGCAACTTATCTAACAAACCACGCTCGTCAGCTTCCTTAAGGCCTCGGCCAGTCCCGATGCTCTCAGGAGGCAGGCCAATGCTATACAGCGCGCCGGTATATTTGATTGCCCGCGGCAGATCAGGCAGCGAACCGGTGACCTGCAAACGTTTCAGTTCAGACGCGAGCGTTTGGTCGTTTATGCATTTAGCGAGGTCAGCAGGCTTCGNNNACTTCTTCGGGTGAAAAAAACAGGCGGCGTGGACTTGCGTAAACGGGTCTTAATCTTTTTGACAAGCTCCACAGTTTTATGCCGGTCGTAATCATATCGAAGACTCGATTGAATCGTAATCGTCCTCAGCCCTGGAAACTCATTTATTAAGTTCTCGGCATTTTCATGCGTGACGTGCCCTCGAAATAGAAGAGTGCCAGCACCCAAAAAGGGGGCGATCGTCAAGTCAAGCGCTTTGCCGCACGAGTAGCACTCCGATATAGCCAGCTTGATCGAAAGCGCAGACGCGACGTGGCCACCGGTTCTTAAAGCGCGCGCGTGCAGTCTTATAAGGTGCCAAACACATAGGGACCGACCAGCAAGATCAAAAAAGAGGCGAGTATCACAACTCCGAGCGTCGTCACGAGTGCGCCGGTGACCCGTTCTTGATCCTTGGTATTTCGCAGGATTTTTTCGGTCAGCGATTTGAAGAGTTCCCTGAATATATGTCCGCCATCCAAGGGGACTGCGGGAAGGCAGTTAAAGAGCCCGACGTAGAAATTTAGCCACCCTACCCAAAGGAGCGTGTTTGCTATCCAAAAAAAGCCATCCCCAAGCGGGGCAGCCCACCCGATAGGCTGGTAGAGGTGCGTTATATTGCCTGTAAAGCCGCCAAAAAAGAGCAAAGGCAGCCCTATAAGGACACCCCACCCTTGAAAAGTGTTGAGGTTACTTGGGACCTGCCTGAGAAGAGTGAGGAGTTCTGAGGCGGACCCCCCTTGGATACCCAGAAACCCCTTGTCGGAGTTGGGATTCTTGTCTAAAACGATGCCGAAGCTCTTGGAGGTCCCCTGATTAATCGCTTTCACTGTAACGATCTGCCCCGGATGGGTCGTGTTCATGAATGCTTGAAAGTCGTTAGCGTCAGAGATCGTAATGCCATCAATCTGAGAGATCGTCATTCCTGGTTGGAGACCCGCTCGTTCTGCCGGTGATCCAGACACAACCGCTACCACTCCAAGGCCGCCTGTTGCCGTAACAGATGACAGCACCGGGCCAAAAAATAGTGTGAGTGCGATGAGTGCGACCGCGAAGTTTCCTATTATGCCTGCGCTAAAAACCCTGAGCCGTTCTGGACGCGTAGCAATTTTTTGGCCTTGTTTAGCGTCTATCCCAAGCAGTTGCGATTCGTCAGGCTCTGCGAAAGCTCCGATCGGTATTAGCGCAATCAGCAGGCCGAGTGATTTCACTTTGATGTCGGCCACTCTGCTCAAGATTGCGTGCGAGAGCTCGTGAACCACGAGTGTGACTATCAAGCCGATGAGTCCCCACGTTAACGGAATGAATTGATTTATTCCAGGAAGAAGCAACACGTTTTGTGGAGCGTTATAAGCGGTGGGCGCGGGCTGCGTGACTAAGATCCTGACGTCACCAACAATGAGGATGGCCAACATGAAGAACATGGCAATCACGGTCAAGGGAATGCCGATGTTGGCAAAAAACCTCCAGAACCGTTTTGGGCGCGCTAACTTGTCAAGCAAAGGCAAGCCCCGCGTTGTCCGGAGCATCAGAATAGGACCGTATGCGCTAATGCCGTTTCGCGCTAGAATGCCTCGGCTATTCAAGAATATCACGAGAAGCCAATAAGCTGCGAAAATAGCTAATGCAAGAGTATAATAATCCAAGCGGCTTTCACCTTGACTGGTCTCATGATGTTCTCTGACATATACGTAACTGCAGCAACTCTAAAGGAGGCAAAGGGCATCGCCCGCGCCATAGTCGAAGAAAAACTAGGGGCTTGCGTGAACATTTCCCCGATCACGTCATTGTATAGATGGAAGGGTAACATCGAAGAAGACGAGGAGTATGCATTATCGATTAAGACTAAGTCCTCACTAGTCGACAAGGTTACCACCAGGGTACGACAGTTACACAGCTACGAGAACCCTTGCATCATCTCTTTCGCGATAGAATCGGGATCGCCCGCGTATCTCGACTGGATTCACGAAGAAACTTTGTGATCCACAATTCGCGCGGCGCGCTCTAAAAGTATCACTGGCTGACTGACTAGATAACGCTCAGCATAGACTAGATACTTTGATAGACCACCGAGTGCGACAAAAGGTCCGGCGAATGATGTGGCGAGCGCAATTGACTTAAAGAAACAGCTCTGCTTCCTGCATAAGAGATGGAAGGAGCACATATTCACTGGACGGACGTCGTTGCACACGCCGTTGAAGGACAGCAAGTCATAGCCACTGGAATAACCCCATCTGGCAACATTCACGTCGGTAATATGCGGGAGGTGGTGACCGGTGACGCTATTTTCCGAGCTATTAAGGATGCCGAAAAACCCGCTCGGCTTATATACATCGCTGATACGTACGACCCCCTTCGTACGGTCTACCCTTTCTTGCCAGCTGCGTACAAAAAGTACGTCGGCATGCCATTGTCAGAAATACCTGATCCTTTTGGCTGTTGTTCGAGCTACGCTGAGCACTATCTCAGGCCTTTCTCAGAATCACTAGGTGAATTACACATCGCTCTTGAAGTGTACCGAGCAGACAGGATGTACAAGGACGGGCTCTACACAGAGGCGACGAAAATCGCGCTCGAACAGCACAATCTGATCGCCGACATAATTGAGCGCATTTCAAAGAGAAAACTACCGGCGGGGTGGAGTCCGTATAACCCGCTTTGCGAGCGCTGCCGGCGAATCAGCGCGGCACAAATCATTGAGCACGTTCCTGAGCGCACTGCTGTACGGTATAGATGCGACTGCGGCGCCGAAGGAGTTGCTGATTATTCAAGGGGACAAGGCAAACTTGCCTGGCGCGTCGACTGGCCAGCACGCTGGAAAATTCTAGGCGTGACTATTGAACCCTTTGGCAAAGACCACGCTGTCGCAGGGGGCTCCTACGATACCGGCAAGCGTATTTCAAGAGACGTGTACGGGTATACCCCTCCCGTTCCGGTTCCTTATGGTCACATCCACCTCAAAGGACGTGGCAAGATGTCGAGCTCCAAAGGCGTGACCATTACCATTCAGGAGATGCTAGAGAGTGCGCCTGCCGACGTCTTGCGTTACATGATTATAAAGACAAAGCCAGAGAAGCTCATCGATTTCGATCCGGGTCTAGGGCTATTGACGTTGGTTGATGAGTTTGATCGCGGCGAAGGTCGCGCTTTTGAGCTATCGCGAATCTCTGAGGGGGAATGCAACGTGCCGTTCAGGCACATGGTGACGGCGGTTCAAATCGCGCACAACTGCGACGAGCTGGTAGAAGTTCTTAGTCGAAGCGGTTACGAAACTACCGACATGACTGCACTAAGGAAAAGAGCGCGGAACGTAAGAAGCTGGCTCGATCGTTTTGCGCCGCCGTTTGTGAAGTTTGAAGTTCAGCGCACGCTTCCAGTTCAAGTTAAAACGCTCACACCTGGACAAAGAAAAGCCTTAGAGATGCTAGCGAAGGCACTCGAGACGGACAATAGCGATCCTGAATGGTTGCACAATGAAGTCTACAACATCAGTGAACAAGTGGGGATTCACTCGAAAGAAGCGTTTAAAGCGATCTACATTTCGCTCCTCGCGAAAACGTCGGGGCCTCGGGCAGGATGGTTTTTGGTTACTCTCGATCCAGAATTCTTAATCGCCCGATTCAGAGAAGCAGCAGGCGATGTGAGTTAACACGTTCAGACACGCCTAAATCGCATCAAGCGCTTGTTTTAGGTCCGCCTTGATGTCCGCAACATCTTCAAGCCCAGCAGACAAGCGTATGAGGTCATCCGTGATCCCGAGCATTTCTCTGTCTTCCTTGGGAATAACCGCGTGAGTCATAAGGCCCGGATGCTCAATCAGAGTCGCTGTGTCGCCGAGACTCACCGCGACCGTACACAGTTTAAGAGTGTTCAAAAAAGTCACCGCTGAATCGACTCCTCCGCGAATCTTGAAAGCTAGCATTCCTCCAAAACCTGCCATTTGCTTCTTCAGATTGGGATTGCTCTCGAGGTTTTGGTCGAATCCGGGGTAAAGAACCTGCTTAACGGCCTCATGCTCTTTCAAGAAGGCGGCGAGCTCAGTCGCGTTCTGAGCGTGCCGCTCCATCCTTAGTGCCAACGTGCGAAGTCCACGCAGGATAAGAAAGGCGTTGAAAGGACTAAGTACGGCGCCCATATCGCGCAAGACCCCCTTTCTAATTGTGACTGCCTCTTCATAAGACGAGACAACTATCCCTCCTAATGCGTCGCCGTGCCCGTTCAAGTATTTCGTCGCGCTATGCACGACAATATCGGCCCCTAGTTCGAGAGGTTTTTGATAATAAGGAGTTAGGAAGGTGTTGTCGACGATCGTTTTGACTCTATGTTCCGATGCGATTGCCGCGACCTTGCGAATGTCCACTAACTTCAGCGTTGGGTTAGCCGGGGTTTCAAAAAAAACAAGCTTCGTGTTGTCTTTAACGGCCTCAGCGACATTTTCAGGATTAGAGGTATCGACAAAGCTTACCTCGAAGCCTAGGCGCGGAGCGCCTTTCTTTAAGAGTTCATAGGTACTACCGTAGAGCACTGGATCAGCGATAAGATGGTCGCCGCATTTGAGCAGGGTTAACATTATTGCCGAAACGGCCCCCATCCCACTGGCGAAACTGACCGCGGCATCGCCCCCCTCAAGGGCCGCCATCTTTAGTTCTAGCGTAGTAAGCGTAGGATTTGAAAGCCGGGAGTAGACGTACTTTCCGCGTTTTATTCCCGATGGAAGGATCTCGTCTATCGCGAAGCTCGACGTTTGGTAAATCGGCGGTGCTAGTGCTGAGGTGTCGGGAGATGGACGTTCTCCAGCGTGCACTAACTTCGTATTGATACCGTACTCATAGTCCATAGAATACCCTCATATCAAAGGCCTTGGTTGCTTATCTTCTGGCAGGACCGGCAGTTTCATCGTGTTGATGAGAATCGGAGTCGTGACTTCCTTGGCTCTCTCGAGGAGGAGCTCCTTTCCCTTTTGCGATAAGGCGAACAGCGGCACCCCAGTACCAACTTGTGCGAGCGCTTTGTTGCCGACAGTTTCTCTGATCACGCGCGACGCACAGCCCGTAGTTATGTCCACCGCGTCAATGAAATCGCTCGCTACGTCCTGTTCCATTCCGGTTACGTGCACGCCGATGACAACTACGGTGGCGCCCGTTTCGCGCTCAATACGGCGACATTGCTGAGCGTCGGAGAGCGTCGCAACGGTGACCGCTACGCGTTCGAAACCAATTTCTATAGCGCGTGCAACGCCCAAAGGCTGATTAATAATGGCGTTTTTTCCGTCAAGCAGAATTCCTCCTTTTTCCTCGACTCGATTCTTCAGCTTCGGAATAAGAGTGGTTTCTATGACGCCGGAAATCCGCGCCCCAATGCCTTGCGTGAGGGCAGGATTGGATGTGATAACGGTGCCAACACCCTCACAAACCGAGACACTAGCGTCAATCAAACCCCGCCGGAGTCCAGTCATCATTACCTCAGACGCACCAAAGCCAACGAAGACTTCCATCTCGATGGCCCGCTCGCCTGTGCACATACCAAAATCGCGGATCCGGAACTCGATATTCTGCTTTATTATCTCTTGATTAATCTCTTCAATCCCGCGCGCCTTTGCAAAAATCGGACAGCGTTTGATTAACGGTTCTCCGACCTCAACCACGCGTCCGTCTTCGACCACGACGTAAGCTTTTCCCATAGCTTCCATAACGTGTCTATCTTTCATTGTCTAACTCTTGCGAACCAAGATTGATAGACTTAACGATGACGTCGGCAGAGGCCAACACACAACGTTAGGAGCATTTACTACCTTTTGTTTGGGGCGGTAGCTACGTTCACATAGCTGGCAATCAGGGGGACGTCAGCGTTATCGTCTTCGAGGTGCGCCCATTTTTCGACGTGGATAGGATGGTCAGAGGTCACTAGGATCAACGTAGGCCGGCACAAGCCGCGACAGATTCGCTTGATATTCTCATCAATCGTTCTTGCTGAAAAGGTGAAATCATCCCACGCTTTTGCGTAATGGTGTGCGCAGTTATCTATTGCCCGCAGATGTATCATGAGTAACCTTATTCCTTCCAAACTAAACGCCTTAAGTGCCAAATCGGTTATCCTTCGGTCGTAGTCAATAATTCCATGACGGTTTTCGACACCAATGGCGAGATCGACTCGATTTAACATCGCCTTCGCCCCGAGCAGTTCTATCACTATACCAGACTTGATTCCGTTATCGCTTGCAATCTCAAGAATCGACCTCACTGGTGTGTAGAAGGTATCATCTACTTCATACAGAAGATGATGCTCCGGAGTATAACCCGTCAAGATAGTGCCAATATTTGGAGTTGTTATCCTAGGGGGCAATGAATGGAGCTCAAAAAAGAGACCGTCGTCCGAGAGAGCCTGCAACTGCGCCAGAGCGCCGTCCAATTTCTTATATAATGCGGCCCCGATACCGTCTACCACTATGAGCAGTATTTGATCAATGCTCTTGTTCGCGCAATACGCTCCGATCTCTTTGATCTCGCGCCCGTCTTTGTCGGGGATCTCGAATCCAAACAGTGAGCTTATGGTCGGGGCGATATCCAACTGCGTATACTTCATTTTTCTACTTCATTCGGTGCCGCGATCTCGGACGATATCCTATCGGACTCGTTACTCGGAAACCGTCAAATGCCTCGGCGTCATTCTCGGGTGAGTTTCTGCTGAGCAGCGCGCCGAATGGTTCCTGAATATGGCTGCGTGTTGGTCCGGGAAGAAAGTCTTTCGAATATCCCTGGTGAGTGCTCATCGCGACTTTTGCTTCCCTACCGACACGTTCCTTAGCGATACCCCAGGTCACCTTTATGCGCTTTGATTCGGAGATTTTCAACGTTCTCGATCGGCGGGTACATTGCTGTCGACTCCGAGTAAGTCCGTCTCGTGGAGCGTGATACAGCCCCACAAAGCAGCGAAGCGCTCGCTTCGACCGCAGCGCAGGCGCGCGTTTCGCGCTCTGGGTGCGTTTTTCGCGTATCAACGGCTTTTCCGAGGTTATTCGATCCCCCACAACTTACGGTGAATTTCGCGAAGTTCCTCAGGCTTATCCTCGAGGCATAACGGCGGCCTAAAAGAACCCATAACCCCCATTGCTTTGTCAGTTTTTCTGATCGACGCTTGTGGATCTTTTTCAGTCTCCGTGACCGCCCTGATGCAATCGATATTATCCAAAATTATGTCGGCCTCTTGATGAACGGCCTGCATGTAGAATACCTCGTTGCCTACGACGTTAACGCTTTCTTCCCAAATCGGGATCTCCCAGAGGTCATAACGCGGCCTGCCTAGATCTCTGCTTAACTCGATAATCTCCGCGGTAGAGCCTAGACCATCCCCAGCCCGCACCAGCATCAGCCTCATGCGGCTATAGAACTCCCTGAGCACATCTTCACGAGAGACGCTGTTTTCTACTTCGATCATTACGTTATGCTGATGCATAAGCGTTGTCGATACGAGCACAGCCATGGTCGCGACGTTCCAATCCGGCATCACGGTATTCACGTCTGGGCCGTGGTGTGATGGAACTGTAGGCGGATTTGGAATAATCGCGTTGATCGGCCCTTTCTTGACTTGTATAGGGTCAGCACCCCTACGCACCAGGACGACTCGCGCCTTCTTGATGCCGGCGACGTTATCTATCGCGGACAGGGAGCGACATAATCCCGTCGTATTGCAGGATACTACCCGAACGTAATTCTTTCCAAGGGCTTCGTGATAGTTGCAATAGGCATTAAACGAGACCCCAATTGCGTTATGCTTCTCCCCGCCTTCAAATATGGCTTTGATGCCTAGCTTCTTATAGGTCGCTTGCAGGTTCTGCGCACCCATTCCTTCCGGGGTCGCGTCCACGACAACATCAGCTTCGCCTAGCATGTCCATCGTCGTCCCGGCGACCTCCAACCCTGCGGCATTAAAAGCTGTTATCTGGTCCTCTTCAGATGCATAGAGGTTGTAACCCTTCTTAATGGCGACAAAGGCTTCAAAATTTGGCCGCGTTTTTGCCACTCCGACTAGCTCCATGTCATCCTGCTTGGCTACTGCGTCTGCAACCCGCTTACCGATGTTTCCATAACCATTTATTGCTACTTTTACGGCCATTTGCACCCCTCATTCCATTTTTGCTTCGCTCAGACCGGATCAGTGCCGATCTTAACTTGTGACATTAACTCCAGAAGTAATAAGTTTTGGGATTCATTTTAACGCTGCTGCCTCTATGCGCTGGCATCTGCCGCAACCAAACTTCTCATTCAACTGAATTGCGTTAGATTTGTCTGCGACAGCTGTTTTTTCAAAAAAAGAGTGTTGGCTGGAGCTTTGACACGCGCGCGGACGCTTCGAAGGGCATCAGCGATACTTTCAAATATAAAGGGTCGTTGGGAGAAAGCCTCCTTGACGAGCTCTCGGATAACCCAGCTTCCGAGAGGGATATCATAAGTGGGTTTGACTTCACGCATCACGTATATGGCAGCCTGCCTCCTTCGCTGTTCAAGAAACTCAAGCGCAGAGAATCGGGCTGCGTAATAGCCCCCATCCATATACCTAGGCTTGTTCATCGCATCTTCATACAAGTCGCCAATCTCGACCTTGCCAGCCTCTGAAAGCCACATTTCCGTCCATCCAAAAGCATACACGCGAGGAATAAGGAGGATCTCAAAGTGGTTTCCAAAAGCTTCTGAGACAAACAGCTGAACCTCCGTGTTCTCCGGGTAACTGCGCACCCGTTTCAACAGACTGTTGCCCAGAATGGAATCGGTTGCCGTGATAGACCAACGTGTTGGGACGATCAAACGTTTTTCCCCCAACGTGCCGACCGACAGAAGCCGACTTATTTGATAGGGGGATATTGAGTCCTCGTACAAGATCGTTGCCGCCTCTGCGGCCTTGATGTCCCGATCGTCGGCAAGCATATCCACTTTTTTAGGGACGTGCGGGTTCTCAACTATCTCTATGTCGGTCACAGTGCCAGATGGGCCCATAGGCGTGAGTATGCTGTCAAAACGAAGCGTGCGCTTCGGCGGCTTTAAGAACTTTACCTCCACGTCGACCGGAAGCGCAGCCATTGCAAGCTCCTGCGTCTCCTTAAGCAGTCGGTCGGGGTCTCGCGCATCTCGTACGTTCAACTTGAAATTGGATCTGACCAGATTCGACCTCAGCTCGATTATTTGCTCCCTACTGAGGTGGAGCCACTTGTCTGGCGTATCGGCAAGTGCCACCTCCCTATCTACAGGAGAGACCAACGGTCCCGTAAGAACTTCAGGGTAACCAAATCTTCCGACAAACGTGGAGGGCGGCGTGGCACCAAATAGATCCTTCTCTAATTTACCCAGCTTGAAGGAGTTCAACAGGAGCTCTTTCCGAGTTAGGTTTCCCGATGCATTTCTCACAACAGCATTTTTGTCACTGAATGTTTATATACAAGGGGTGGCGAAGGGCGCTATATCAGACGGAATAACCGCCCCGTCAAGCGATTATGGTCTCCGAAGGACATCCCCGTTATGCGTCACTGATGTTACGCAATAAACTCGTAGAAGGCTATGAACGAGGCATCACCAGTGCTCATGGCCTTATTGCACACGGGAGAGGCGAAGCGTTTGATTATCTGCTGGGGGAGCAAACGAGCGAGAGTGCGCGCAAGGCTACCAAAGTTGCGTGCGCCCATTTGCTCACCGCACGCTTTCCGGTACTCTCAGTTAATGGGAACACTGCGACGCTCGTACCAGACGAAATAGCCGAGTTGCACGCAATTACAGGCATTCCCGTAGAGATTAATCTGTTTCACCCATCAGCACAGCGCATAAAAAGAATCGCGGATCACTTACATGCGTACGGCGTAGCAAACGTTTTGACTGGGTTCGATTTCATCAAACTCGCGCACATAGCAAGTGATAGGGCAAGTGTAGACAAGAACGGGATATTCAAAGCTGACGTGGTATTCGTTCCGCTGGAAGACGGCGATCGAGCTCAAGCCTTAACTGAACTCGGAAAAACCGTTTTGACTGTGGATCTAAATCCGCTTTCTCGGACTGCAGTAGCGAGTACCGTCACAATCGTCGACGAAGTGACGCGAGCGTTGAAGGACCTCGTTAGTTTTGCGAAGCACTTTGAAAGCGACGGCCACCAAGATGAGCTGAACTTGCTGAAAGCTTCGTTTGATAACCTAGAAAACCTGAAAGCGTCGTACGCTATCATGCAGAAGCAGCTGAGGTCTCTAGCGCGATGAAGCGCGACTCATTCACCGTTCACAACATCCACGTCGTACTCAAGATTGCTGGGGACCTTGACGGTGAAAAGGTAGAGTTTGTAGTCGTGCCTCCTCGCGATCGCCGCGGCCTCTTTTGAGACCTCTGATCGTTGAGTTTCGACTTTGGCTAAAGCGAGCTCGTTGTCAGCGCGGACTACAAAGTTGTAGAGGGTTTTGTCGCTCAAGTCATTCAAAAAATCTACGAGCTTTTTCAGTTCCTTCCACGTGCTTGCGATGTATGCATCTTTATCGACTGAGTTGGAGACGTACCAGTCACGACTCATGTGAGGATACGCCTTGTACTGCTCGTCGACCTCGTTATACGCTTTAAAAATTCTCCGCGAGTCTCTCAAACTGGTAAACTTCAGACCGCCCTTCTTGAAATAGCGACTGACTACTATCTCGCCTATCGCGTTAAGATCTTCTTGTTCAAGTCGCATAGGAAAACTCCTTTTAACCACCGCTCCCTAATAGCATTGCTGTATGATATTCCTTTTCCATTCCTTTACAACATAGAACAGGTAGAAATAAATATTATGATTCCTCGACGGATGATCCATGGCTGTTCCTAACAAGATCAAATGCACGGTGACGAATTGGAACTACGTCTATGACCTTTGCCGCGATTTATCATCAAGTGTCGTGGAGTCAGGATACGAGCCAGATGTTATCGTAGCGCTCGCACGCGGGGGCTGGTTTGCCGCCCGTATCGTCTGCGATTTTCTCGGCATTTCGGATTTAATCAGCCTCAAGGTTGAACACTATGTCGGGACTGCTCGCTTGGCAGACGACTGTACAGTTCGATACCCGATCGCAGAAGAAATGGTTAAAGACAAACGAGTGCTCATCGTAGATGACATTGCGGACACGGGAAAAAGCCTTCAACACTCTTCAGACTACGTAAGAGAGTTCAAACCGGCTGACTGTAGGACGGGGGTACTACAACTGCTCTTTACTTCAGAAACTAAGTCTGACTACTTTGCCGAGTTTCTCGAAGAGTGGATGTGGGTGGTGTATCCGTGGAATTTCATCGAAGATATGATTGACTTGATAACGAAGCTTATGGCCACAGAGAGAAAAGAGGTGTGGAACGAAAAGTCAATCAAAGCGGGACTGAACCATTGGTTCTTGATTGATCCCATTCATTTGGACATAGCTCAGCCCGGACGCCTGCCGGAGATCTTGAAAGAGATGCAAAGGAGAGGGATTCTAGCACTTGGTCAGAGAGGCTGGAAGCTAAAATGAACGCTGAAATTGCTTTTGTAGGCGGCACCGGTTTTTACAGTCCTGATCTCCTCGAAGATGCAACAACGCTGGCAATCAGTACCCCATTTGGTCCTCCATCAAGCGACATAATCGTCGGACTGGTGGAAGGAAGAGCTTGCGCTTTTCTGGCCAGACACGGAGCAGGACACCGTTTTTCGCCGAGCCGCATAGATTACCGCGCGAACATCTACGCCCTGAAAAGCTTAGGCGTCACTAATGTTATCGCAATTTCCGCGGTTGGCAGCCTCAAAGAGAAAATAAAGCCACTTGAAATGGTGATCCCCGATCAACTTTTTGATAGGACTAAGCTGCGATCAAATACATTTTTTGAGGATATTTGCGTGCATATAAGCTTCGCCGACCCATTTTGTCGCGACTTGTCACAGGAGTTGTATCGCGCGGCGCAACGCGTCGGATGCAGTGTCAAGAAAGGCGGTACTTACATCTGCATTGAGGGCCCGCAATTTTCGACCCGCGCAGAATCGAACGCATATCGGCATATGGGCTTCGATATCATAGGGATGACGGCACTGCCAGAAGCAAAACTCGCGAGAGAGGCAGAGATGTGCTTCAGCATGTTGGCCACAGTCACTGATTACGACGTGTGGCGCGAGGAGGAAGTGACTATTGAAACGGTCATAAACAACGTCAACAGAAATGCCGCCAGTACGCAAGAAATCATCCAGGAAGTGGTGCCCCACCTCCCAATAACAAACGGCTCTTGCCAGTGCAGACACGCACTCAGGGACGCTATAGTGACGAGCACAGAGGCCATTTCAGACGAGGTGTCCGAAAAGCTTCGTCCGATTGTGGGAAAGTACCTTAAGTGACCTCATCGTCTTATACGGAGTTCTATTTTGCTTAGGACGCCCCTGAGCGTCCTCACTTCTGAAGTGCTCAGTTCTGATCTGCCGTGGATGCGCTTAAGGTTGAGAAGCACGCGACGCCGTTTGTGCGCCGGAAAGTCGATTGCTTCGAGAACTTCGCTTGTGTGCTGAAGCAATCGATCTAAGTCAGCGTGGGTTGCGACCGTTCGATTTGCAGCAGGGGTCGTAGCGCTAGCTATACTGTACAATATGACTGCAGCAGCGTGCGAAATGTTCATTACTGGATATCGCGTGCTTGTCTCAACGTTGACGACAATGTCGCATTCTTGTAACACTTTGTTCGAAAGTCCTTGATCTTCAGCGCCAAACAGTATTGAGGCGATGCCGCGCATTTTAGAGAGCTTAACGCCGAGCCTCGCAAGCTGGTACGGCGTCCTAAGATGAGCTTTTGATCCGACAATTCCAGTGGTTCCTATCACCAAATTAGAAGCAACTAGAACATTTTCAAGTGTCTTAAGCCGCGCCGCGTCGAGAACATCCTGGGCATGAGACGCCATTGCTCGTGCGAAAGACCCTAGCTCGCACGGGTCGATCAGTGTAAGCTCTGAATAACCAAAGTTCTTCATAACGCGAGCCACGGCGCCTACGTTACCTTCATAAACAGGATTCACCAGTACGACTTCGATATCCATTTGCAAAATTTGAGTCGACCTTGCACGCCGACTGAGGTTTCAGTGTTGCATCCGGTTGGCTCTAGCGTGGTTGACGAAGTCCACTGTGTTTCTGCACGTTTTTGAGTAAGCGCCGTCCGTACGCGTGATCTCTTGCAACTAGTTGTATTCTCGCCACGTCTTGCTGCACTTCGTACATCGAAAGAACCGTACTTCGCTCTCATCTGCAGAACGCAATTGTCTGAGCCACCAGTAGGCTTTGTCGTTGCCACATTCAGAACAATGCGCCTTGATTGTAGGCAAGCCGGCTTCTGAATCGCCTTCGATTACCAACATGGTCCGTGTATTGCGAGAAATTTCGTGAATGTGCTTCTGCTTAGCTAATTGACTTTTTTCTTTGGTGAAACCACACGTCCGACACGTCACGAAGTCTTCCTTAGGAAGCATAATACTCTTGCACTTTGGACAGAATTCCATATCGATCACAGATACCGATTACGCATCGCTTCGTACGAGTGAATCCTTTGTCTCTAATGCGATAAATATATAGGCCGTTGCTGCGACGCTAACACGGACAAAACTCCGGCCGCGGTTAGAGGAACACAGGAAAAAGCGGAGTCAAAATAGTTATATGCCAGCGTTATTATAAGGCGTTGTGAACTGATGGAGTGATACGGCCCTTGGTGGACTTCATACAACCTTTGTTGTGGATTGCGCTCGTTCTTTTCATAATAGCAATAGTTGCGCCGCGTAAGTTCACATATCCGCTCGGAGCTGCCGGCTGGGTTTTTTTCGCGCTCTACTGGGCATACCAACCCGTGAACTATCTCGCAATTGACGATTATTTCAACATCTTAGTATGTATTCTCGTTGCTGTTTTTTGCGGCTTCGTCGGCTATGTGATGTGGACGAAAGCTGACGACTTAACATTGCTCATTACGAAAGCCGCAGCAGTAGGTGGCATATTCTACTTTTCCTTCGCACAATTTTCGTCTCTCAGCCACGCTTTGATAGCTGCAGTTGCAGCGCAGACTGCCTTGCTATTAAATTCTTTAGGCGTGCCGGCAGTACAGGCCAATTGGAACGTGTTGACGCTTAACGGCGCCCCGGTTCAATTCATCCTCGCCTGCACTGGCATTCAAAGCATCGCGCTGTTCCTTGGGGTCGTAGCTTGCGTTTCTGCACCTCCGCGCAGAAAATTGGCGGCATTCATGGTCTCTATCCCCACAATCTACATTCTAAACATCGTTCGTGATGCGTTTGTGCTGACAGCTACCGGTAACCAATGGTTTGGATTGCCGGCCAACAGTTTCTATGTGTCGCACGATGTCATTGCAAAATTTGGATCTTTACTTGCGCTGATGCTCATCTCTTACTTGGTGTTCCTGATACTCCCCGAATTACTTGACGCGGTAGTCGGCGTATTTGATTTGTTGAAAGGAGGCGTGACGCGTGGTAGCAACGGGGTCTGAATATTGGATTCTGGCGGGGGCCGCGCTAACGGTGTTCACGGGATTCTTCACTCCGTACGCGTTCCTCGTAATGGTCCCTACATTATTCCTTCTTCTTTTTTTTAGAGATCCTGAACGCTTATCGGACAGCCATAACGCGACCGACGTAGTCAGTCCCGCAGACGGCAGAGTGCTAAAGATACAAGACAACCAACTCAGCATTTTTATGAACATCCATAACGTACACGTCAACAGAGCTCCTATCGATGGTGAAGTCGTCGACATACGTTACCACAAAGGAGGTAGACTCCCCGCTTTTCACAAGGAATCGGACAAAAACGAGCGGAACAGCATCACTATACGAACTCGGCTTGGCAATGTTGTCGTCACCCAAATCTCAGGTGCAGTTATCAGACGGATCGTATGCTACGTCAAGCAAAATGAAATTCTCGGCAGGGGCCAGAGAATAGGCATGATTCGGTTTGGCTCACGGGTCGACGTTGCACTCCCTAGCAGTTACTCATTCGTCGTATCGCGAGGGCAAAGAGTCAAAGCGGGAAAGACGACAATCGCTAGATTGGGCATATAGCGGCAGGTGTTATGTGGTTACCTTTTGATATGGAAATCCGGGAGCAGGATGTTGCCACAATAGTGAACTTGCTGTTTGGCATGCTAGCCATCCTCTTTTTGGCGGAGGCCAACAACATTGGTATCGCCGCAGCGTTTGTTCTTGTGTGCGTCCTCGCTGACGGAGCTGACGGTTACCTGGCCAGGACACGAGGACAGGGAAGCCTCGGCTTCCAGCTCGACTCACTCGCAGATTTTGTTTCTTTCGGGTTGGTACCGTCAATTCTGGTGTACTACGCGGTCAGAGACGCCGTAGGCTATCGCAGTCTCTTCTTTTTGATCTTCGTCGTATCATTCCTATACTTAGTCGGCGGGATGCTGCGACTTGCGCGGTACAACATCGCCCCTCAGGAAGCCGCATTCTCCGGGTTGCCCATCACTGCGGCTGGCATGATAGTCGCGCTGTATATTCTTGCGGGACTTCCACCCGTCGGCTTGTTGGCAGTCGCTCTCGTCCTCGCAGGACTGATGGTGAGCGATGTCAAGTACCCGAAAGTCAGAAACACAATTACTCTCACCGTCGTGGGCGCATTGCTCCTGGTCATCCTTCTTCTCTACTCGATCGGAACGAGTTATTCGATTATCTCCGCCATTCTCCTACTACTCTCAATTGTGTATGTTCTGAACCCGTTGTACCGGAGGTATTTCAGATAAACGAGAGAGACCAAGCGCTTTTCGAAGCAGGTATAAAACTTGGTGCATTGTATCACCAATACGTCGGCGCACCACTTGATTTGAACACAATTACGACCCTTGAAAAAGCAATAGAAGAAAGTATACGGGTACAACCCTACGTCGAGAACATCACTGTCAGAATCGACAGCGACCGCGTAGCATCGAAAATCAACAAATTTGGCTACGCAGAACTTGAAGGCAAGATGCTCGACGTCCAGCTCGTTGTCGCCTATGGGACAGCCAAAGTGCTCGTGAAGATGCAGTACGACGAGGACGCTGACTATCCGCTGATGTTTATCGAAAGGTAGGGGATTAGGTCCTCGTGCGGTTTCGCGCTGACGCAAATACGTCAATTTGCAGAATCGCCGGAACGCCTTATTTCAAGCTTTAATTAGTTCGTAAGTGCTTCGCTCACATTTATGTGGGATGATTTGCATAGTGTTTAATCTGCATGAGTAGTGATTTTAAGGAGCGGTGGGCGACATTCTTCGTCCGATACTACGAGAGCCAGATACTCAAGCTCGCGAGCGATTACCCAGAAGTGAACAGTATCGATGTGGATTATCAGGCCCTACAAAACTTCGACATCGCTCTGGCCGATGCACTGATTGATAGCCCACAGCCTGTGCTAGGGTCTGCGCACGATGCGCTCCTTGAATATGATCTGCCCATCGAATGCAAACTAGACGCGGAAATACGCATCGTCAACGTTCCTGATAAGACAAAGATTAGGGACCTGAGAAGTAACCACGTCGGCAAGCTCGTCTCAATCGAGGGGCTTGTACGTAAAGCCACGGAAGTTCGTCCAAAGCTCACCGAAGCCGGCTTTGAATGTTTGAGCTGCGGCAACATAACGAGCGTCGAACAAGATGATGCGAAGCTCAAAGAGCCGGCTGAATGCTCTCACCGGGTCTGCAGAAAGAAAGGTCCTTTCAAGTTGAATTTCACACATTCTAAATTCGCAGATGCCCAAAAAATTCGGCTGCAAGAGTCCCCTGAAGGCTTGAAAGGAGGGGAACAACCGCAGACGCTCGATGCAAACGTGGAAGCAACGCTGGCCGGAATGGTATTTCCCGGTGATAGAGTTGTTATGACTGGCTTACTGCGCGTTGCTCAACGGCAGTATCAAAACGTGAAAAGCACGACCTTCGACTTGTTTCTCGAGGCAAATTCAATAGAAGTAGAAGATAAAGAATTTCGGGACATCGAAATATCGCCCGAGGATGAAACCAAAATAGTCGAGCTTGCAAAGACCGCAGGAATTGATCGCGCAATCGTGCGATCAATAGCTCCATCAATTTTCGGCTATGAGGGCGTCAAGGAGGCAATAGCGCTCCAACTGTTTTCGGGCGTGCCGAAAAAGCTTCCTGACGGCTCACACATACGGGGCGATATTCACATTCTTCTTGTGGGCGATCCTGGCATAGGTAAATCACAACTGCTGCGGTACGTGGTCCAGCTCGCGCCTAGAGGCATATACGCCAGTGGCAAGAGTTCGACATCAGCGGGGTTAACGGCAACCGCGATAAAAGATGAATTTGGCGATGGCAGATGGACTCTAGAGGCGGGTGCACTTGTGCTCGCAGATCAAGGAATTGCGGCAGTTGATGAAATGGACAAGATGCGGTCTGAGGATAGATCTTCTCTGCACGAAGCGATGGAGCAGCAAACTGTCAGCGTGGCAAAAGCGGGAATTATGGCAAACCTCAAGAGCCGCTGCGCCCTGCTGGGAGCTGCGAACCCGCGATACGGAAGATTCGACCCGTACGAATCAATCGCTGAGCAAATCAACATGCAGCCCACTCTTCTTTCTCGATTTGACCTGATTTTCGTGTTGACCGATGTACCAAACGAGAACACTGATACGGGCATCGCGAAACACATACTCCAGTCGCATTTTGCTGGAGAGCTTGCCTCCTCCGGAATGCCCAATCAAGAGGTAGAGGCTGCAATGAGCATCATAAGTCCGGAAATTGAAGCAGAGCTGCTTCGCAAGTTCATCGGGTACGCGAAAAGGGTAAATCCAATCCTCACTGAAGATGCCAAGCAACAATTCATAGACTACTACGTAGGCTTAAGGAAACAAGGCGGCGAGGGCTCGCCGATCCCTATAACCGCTCGTCAGCTTGAAGCTCTCGTGCGGCTTGCCGAAGCGAGCGCGCGCATGAGACTAAGCAAGTGGGTGACGCTCGAGGACGCAAAACGCGTTATTCTAATCGTCGAAGCGTGTCTAAAAGAGGTCGGCGTAGACCCTGAAACGGGGAAGCGAGATTTCGATGTAATAGCCGTTGGAAAAAGCAAAAGTCAACAAGAGCGTATCAAAAACATTAGGGATATCATCAGGGAACTCGAACGTGAGGCGGGATCTGCACACATTGACACAATTGTAGAGAGGGCATCGAAACTAGGATTTGAAAAGGACAAAGTCGAAGCCGAAATAGCCCGACTGGTGCAGCAAGCGGCAATATTTGAGCCAGTAAGGTACAGCCGTAACTATAGGCTTACACAACAATAAAATGCTCGAAAACGATGATGTCGGTACTCTGACGACTATGTACTTGAAGTCATACAGTGTCAACCAAGAGATCCTCGTAGCTGTATGTGATTCAGAACTAATAGGACACACCTTTCGTGAAGGAGAGCTTCACCTCTCGGTGAACGAAGACTTCTTCAAGGGTCGTCCTGCAGATGAACACGAGGTGAAAATGGCACTCGAAGATGCCACGATCGCGAATCTTGTCGGCGAACAGTCTGTTGCCTGCGGCATTGACAGCGGCATCATAGATAAGCACTGTGTGATCACAATTGACGGCATTCCGCACGCCCAAATGGTTCTTTTCTAAATCACAGGCGATCATTTGACTCCAAAGAGCGTTTGTCCCAGCTGTGGTGGGCCCTCGGATGGGATATGCGAGCGGTGTCTCGCACAAGACCGTACTATCGCGGCAGTTCCTGAATTCCTCACCATCAAAATGTGTCCGACGTGCTCCGATCACTTTTTCAAAGGACACTGGCTGAACGACGATCTCGGTAAAGCAATCGAACGTGTGGTCAAAGAGGCTCTGACGATCGATGCAGACGAAGCAACAGTCAAGGTTGTTTTGAATGAAGTTACGCGAACGATGGTGCGTGCGCGGGTCGAAGTCGACGCTCCTCACGTGGGAGATACGCAACACAAGAGTTTTGATATAAATGTTCGCGTAGACCGGGCTTCGTGCGACAGATGCAGTAGGATCTCAGGCGGTTACTACGAAAGCAAAGTTCAAATACGAGGCGACCACAGGACGCCGGACAAGGCCGAGCGGCAGCGCGCCCTCGAAATCGCAACACGAACCAATGACCGCGCACAGAAGGCGGATAGGTTGGCGTTTATCGCTAAGACCATTCAGCTAAGAGAGGGCCTGGACCTGTACGTCGGCACAGTCAAAGCCGCAAAGCGAATTGTCCGCGCCTTGGTTCGAGAGATGGGGGGCAACCTTAGCGATTCGGCCAAGCTTGTGGGACGACGCGACGGAAAGGACATTTACCGTGTGACCTTCGTCGTAAGGCTGCCTGAATTTCCGACAGGCGCGATTATTTCGGCCAAGCAACACATTTATGAGATATGCTCGGCCACAAGCACGACAAACGCGGTCGACCTTGAAACAGGCCAAAGCGCTGCTCTGAATGCAGAGGATTTGCGCAACGCCCAACTTTTAGGCGCTCGAAGCGAAGCGAAACAAACTGTGTTAGTATCGATCGATGCCGATGAAGCCCACCTGCTCGATCCAGAGACTTACGCCACTCTTACCGTTAAAAGGCCCCCGTATGTTTGTAAAGACGACCAAGGTAGAGAAATACAGGTCGTGAAGACCCAAGAAGGAGTGTTCATCCTTCCATGAGAGGGCATCAGCTGCTTGAACCATTGCTACCTGCGCCACTCGAAGAAGACGAAAAACAGCTGCTTCCCCGCAGGTGGCAGATCCTTGGCGACTTGGTGCTAGTAAACATCCCGCCGGAAATTGAGCACCTCAAGCACGAGATAGGCGAGGCGTTGCTGGACCTTTACCCACGCTGCAAGAGTGCATTGTGGGACAAAGGAGTACGCGGAAGCCTCCGTACACCTGACATCGAAGTCATAGCAGGGTCAGAAACGAGCACGATCCATAAGGAAAACTATTGCAAATTCGCACTCGACGCAAGCCGCGTCATGTTCTCTGCAGGCAACTTTGCGGAGCGAGTTCGAATGAGCAAAGTCGGCTGCAACGAAAAAGTCCTCGATATGTTCAGTGGCATCGGCCAGCTTTGCATACCAATGGCAGTGCACGCACATCCTCAGTCGATATGCGCGATTGAACTCAATTCAGTTGCATTTGGTTACCTACAGCAGAATATTACGCTTAACAACGTTGACGGCATAGTCCGACCCATCTTGGGCAACTGCGCTGACGTCACCCCAAAAGAGCAATTTGACCGAGTACTAATGGGACATTTTGAGGCGTGCGACTATCTTTGCAAAGCATTTCAAGCTCTCGCTCCCGGTGGCGTCGTGCACTACCACGAAATCGTCCCGTTAGGATTAATGCGCGAGCGCCCTTGTACTCACGTGACGCAAGCCGCACGAGCACTCACTCGATCTGTTGAGTTGCTCAGCGTGCGCAAAGTAAAGGACTACGCCCCGGGAATTGTACATGTAGTGGTGGATGCTACGATAAATTGAGCTCGCGTTTGACGCTCGTAGCGGCGTCAACCATCACCTTAAGCTTTTGAAATGCCACTTCCCTTTTCTGAAAGCGTAGCCCACAGTCGGGATTTATCCACATATCTGCACCAAAGACGTCTATGCCCCGCTCGATTCGCTTCTTTACAGTTTCTACCGATTCGACCTCTTGGCGGTCAGTGTCGACCACGCCGAGGGCGACTTTTTTTCCGTGACCTTCAAATGCAGCCCCTGTCAATTTGTCTAGCAAAACGGGGAATTTCGCTGCTTCGACGCCGATGAATTGTACGTTTTCCAGCTTCAGCAGCTGCTCATAATCCTTGAAGGATGCAACGTGGGGGTGAAGCTTCACAGGGACCTTTATATTATCGACCGCCGCGTCAATAAACCTCATTACTTTTTCGACCTCCACATTATACAAAACGGGTTCATCGATCTGCAAAACATCTGCTCCAGCACGAACGAGCTGCTCTGCTTCAAAGCGGAGCGCTTTTGCCAAGTCATCAAGCAAGCGCGGATCGAGACTCGACCGGTACGGCGTGCCGGATCTCAAAGACGAGGATGCGGCGAGCGTTGCAGGGCCGGTCACGATCCCTTTGATTTTAGCATCCTGTCCAGCACACTGCCGTGCCAACATGAAGTCGTTTACAGTAACAGCTCTCAGGGGCCGACTAATTTTTCCAGTTATGTATGAGCGACCCCTATCGCTTTTCATGCCAGGAATCCCCGCTGCAAATAAGCTGACCATGTCCGCTCTAACCTGGCCATCAGAGATTAGATCGATACCGGCTCTGAGTTGATCTGCGACTGCGGCTTCAATCGACGTGACGAATGGATCCTTTCCGGCCATAAGATCTTGAACGTTCATCTTTGCCTTCAGCGCTTCTCCGATAATGTGCGTTGGGTAGCTCCCAACTGTATTGGTGAGTATTCCCATTCAGGCCATCCTCCGTTGCTCGCGACCTCGATTCGCAGCCTTAAATAAATTATGCGTGGAGGATTGCTCCGGCTTCGCACAGCTCTCTCGCAACTTCTCGACGTTGACTGACAGACAACTTGTCTCTTGGCATTGATCGTCGAGGAACCTCTGCATCGCGTTTTTAAGATCGTGAAGGTGCCGTGCATAGAAAAGGTGCGAGCTGCACCTACAATCTGAGGAGCCAAAACCCGTGATGCTAGTCAGCACCGGATTTAGCGCCAAGTTGCGCGCCACTTCACATTCGATTCGGTCGCCGGTTGTGATTTCGCTTATCCCGATTATCTCTGCAACGGCTGAGAGGTGATCGATGTGCCACTTATGTGTCTTGTTGCGCCCTGCAGACACATCCAAGTGGCGTGCAACGCGTTTGAAACCGCCCGGCCCCAACGCTGACCCTACGTAAGCGTAGAAACCTAGCGCAAATTGGATCGTCCGGAGCTTTCCGACCGTCACACGTTTGGCACGGGCTAACGACAGAACTAAGACGTACACGCCGCTAGCAACATTATTCTGGACCTTCCGTTGCTTTGGCGAGCTCAAGAGACTGTTTGATCTGTTCATTTACGTTGTTTGAAGTTACCTCCCCGTGACCAGGGTATAGCACGCTGACGTCCAGCTTCACCAACCGCGAGATCGAGCGTATCAGATCACGCGAGCTTCCGCCAGGCAGATCAGTACGACCGACGCTACCGTACGGAAAAACTGTGTCTCCGGAAAAAAGACTTTTCGACTGGGCTTCGTAAAGGCAGATGCTTCCAGGCGTGTGTCCAGGAGTGTGGATCACGCGCAGCGTCGAATCACCGAGATCAATTTTTGCGCCGTCCGTAAGCACAATATCGACGCGAAACTTAGACGCACGTGCGCCAAAAAAATGTGCCGCGGAAGCGCTCGTGCCGATTTCTTTTGCATCGGCCTCGTGCATCATAATGACTGTCTTATCAGGAAGTTTCAACTGATCTAAGGCCGCCGTGTGATCATAGTGCAAGTGAGTCAAAATAATGCAACACGCTTCATCCAACGGCAGCTGTTTTGCTGTAACTACGGACCCTAGATCAACAACAGCATTTTTCTTTGCAATTAACCAGAAGGTGTTGCTCTCATAAGGTCGCGAAAAGGTGTCCACACGCACTTCTATGCATTATG
The DNA here is from genome assembly GCA_003139855.1 of Candidatus Methanoflorens stordalenmirensis. Lineage (GTDB taxonomy): Archaea > Halobacteriota > Bog-38 > Methanoflorentales > Methanoflorentaceae > Methanoflorens > Methanoflorens stordalenmirensis. The sequence continues at coordinate 79,732 of PLGY01000037.1, read as the reverse complement.
GCGCTCAGTATGATAAAGCTTAGGCTCGATCTACACGATGCCAGCACTGCTCACATTTTTAAGCAACAAGAGCATAATCACTTAACGAGGTGTGAGCGGACCCGTAATCAAACTAGCACCATGACGCTACTAACAGAAGCAAAAAAAGGGTTAAACGACGACATAAGAAACGCTGCCAAATCAGAGGGCATATCAAGCGATAAACTTAGGCGTCTTATTGCTGGTGGACGCTGCGTTATACCTAAGAACGCAACCCACGATATTGAGCCGATCGGCATAGGCGAAGCGTTGCGTGCAAAAGTGAACGCCAATATTGGCACATCAATAGACCATATCGACAAAAGCGAAGAGCTCGCAAAGGCAAGAATAGCACTGAAATACGGTGCAGATACTGTCATGGATCTGTCTACAGGCGGAGATTTAGATAATATTCGGCGACAAATCCTACGAGAGATCGAAGCTCCGATTGGCACTGTGCCAATATATCAGGCAGCAATGCGGCGAGACGCTGTTGTATCAATGACGACAGACGACATGTTCGACACGGTTCGCAAGCACGCCCAAGACGGCATTGATTTTATGACCATCCACGCGGGGGTCAATTTGAAATCCCTTGAAGTATTGAAGAAGAGCGAAAGAATTATGGGAGTCGTCAGCAGAGGCGGCGCTTTCACCATTGCGTGGATGGTGCACAACGGCGAAGACAACCCCTTCTACGTTGAGTATGACTATCTCCTTGAACTCGCACACGAGTATGACTTCGTAATCAGCCTCGGTGACGGCATGAGGTCGGGATGCTTGCACGACGCAAGCGACCGTCCTAAATTCATGGAATATATACAGCTCGGAGAGCTCACACAGCGGGCTCGCGAAAGCGGCGTTCAGGCCTTCGTCGAAGGACCTGGTCACGTCCCACTTAACGAAATCGAGACCAACGTCAAAGCGATGAAATCGTTGACCGGCGGTGCGCCACTCTACCTACTAGGACCACTCGTCACAGACATAGCGCCGGGGTATGACCACATAACAGGAGCAATTGGGGGCGCTCTTGCCGGAATGTTTGGTGCCGATTTCTTGTGTATGACAACACCGTCAGAACACCTCGGGTTGCCGACACCAGAGGACATCAAGCAAGGAGCGATCGTCACAAAGATAGCCGCTCACGTTGCCGACCTAGCAAAAGGAATGCCCCGCGCGCACAAACTTGACGAAGAGATGGCCAAATCACGGGCCAGCCTGGACTGGGAAAAACAATTCCGGCTTTCAGTCGATCCCGATCTAGCCAGGGCGAAATTTAACTGCCGAAACCGACAGACCGATGCTTGCTCCATGTGCGGAGATCTTTGTGCGATAAAAATAGCAAAAGCGGCGTTAAGTAACGACAAGAGCTAGGCCGGTGTCGTTGCGAAGTGCGGACTTATTCTTTCGCGCTGTTATTTGTTTGCAGGATTCTTAGGGCAAACAACGCAGCGTTTTTCCCGCTATCTATTCCGACCGACGCGACTGGAACTCCTGCAGGCATTTGCACTATGGAGAGCAGCGCATCCAGACCGCTGAGCTTAGTGCTTACAGGGACGCCAATCACTGGGGCGTTCGTCTTTGACGCGATAATTCCTGGAAGAGCTGCAGATAGGCCTGCGATAGCAATATAAACCTTAGCATGAGCTTTTTTAAGATATTCATCGAGGCGCGTTGGCTCTCGATGCGCGGAGATAACCTCCAAGTCATACGCAACGCCCGCATCCTCGAGTGTCTCTATCGCTTTTTCTGCCACATGCATATCAGAGGTGGAGCCCACCACTATTGCCACATCGGGGTAATGCATCGCGGTGTAGTTGTCCCAGCACTGTAAAACTCTTTCTGAATGAAGGCAGAGCACTTATGCGAAAGCCGCTCGTTTTTTATCGTGAGTGCGTGTGCAACCCATTGTAGCTTTTTAGTGCTCGCGTGATGTAAGCGAAGAGACGAAATGGGAGAAAGACGGGGAAGTAGCGAGGCTGAGAATAGTACGAAAAAACTCTAAATACAGAGTGCTGCGATTTAACACGAAGACCAATTGCTGTTTGCGCACATAACGTGAAGGAGAGATGCGTTTATGGACAATACGACTGAGACCGCGTTGATAATGCTCCCTGGGCCCGTTCCGGTAGCGCCTCAAGTGCTGCGTGCTTTGTCAAAACCGATGATCAATCACAGGGGGCCTGAGTTCAGAAGGCTCTTGGACGAGAGTCGAGAAAAACTCCGCGGCGTTTTCAAGACAGAAAGCGACGTCCTTATCCTGAATGGATCTGGGACGTGTGCTATGGAAGCAGCTGTCGGAAACCTCGGGACAGACAAAAGATACATCGCGCTGGAAAACGGCAAGTTCGGAGAACGACTGAAATCGCTGACCGCGCTTTACGGCAGCTCAATGGCGGTCATTGCTGATTGGGGGACGTCGATCGAGGTTGAACAGGTCAAGCAGGCACTCGAAACTGGAGCAGATGCGGTCACCCTTGTCCATAATGAAACCTCCACAGGCATGACGAATGATGTTCAACAGATAGGCGCTCTATGCCGAAAACGAGACGCTCTGCTGATTATGGATGGAGTATCGTCCATCGGTGGCATTCAAGCCCCCATAGACAGATGGGGTGTCGACATAGCATTTACAGGCTCTCAGAAATGCCTCGGCTTGCCGCCAGGCCTTTCAATGATCTCAGTGAGTGATCGGGCGTGGGACGTCATCAAAACCGCGGAGAAAAGACCGTACTACGCCGACCTTCTCGCACACAGGGAAGCAGCCGAAAAAGGCCAGACTCCTTATACGCCAGCCATGCCGCTGTTCTTCGCGCTTGAAGAGGCTCTTAAACTGTTGGAAGTTGAGGGACTTGAGGCACGCATCGATCGGTATAGCGTTTATGCAGAATCGATTCGCACAGCCGTTCAGGCTATGGGCTTGGAGCTATTTCCAAAGCTCGGCCCTTCAAGCGCGTATTCGAATACAGTTACGGCGATCAAAGTCCCCCCTAAACTAGAATTTATGGCACTGAAGGAGGCGATGGAGCGTCGAGGCATCGTCATCGCCGGCGGCCAAGAACGGCTAAAAGGCCATATCTTCCGAATAGGCAACATGGGCAATCTCAGCAAAGGCGACATATTGCAGGTAATAGAGAAGCTCGAGCTAATATTACTGGAGAACGGCATTGTTGATGCGATGGGGGCAGGAACACTCGCGGCCGATTGTGTTCTCGAAGGATCGTGATACGCTAGGCTCATCTGAACGTAGGAGTGCGACGCATGAAAATAGGAATAGCCGACACCACTTTTGCTAGATACGACATGGCCAAAGCGGCGATAGACGAACTGCGCCGCTGGGTACCAGGCACGATTCATCGGTATACTGTGCCAGGCATCAAAGATCTACCAGTCGCGTCAAAAAAGCTCATAGAAGAATCGGGGTGTGACATTGTGATGGCGCTCGGTATGCCTGGATCAGCCGCCATCGACAAACAGTGTGCACACGAAGCATCGACGGGTCTCATAAGGGCGCAGCTAATGACAAATAGACACATCATAGAGGTATTCGTTTATGAGGATGAAGCAGCGAGCGACAAAGAGCTGGCGCGGCTAGCTGATGCACGAACGCGCGAACACGCCCAGAACGTGTATAAGTTGTTGAACCATCGCTTGACTGAAGAAGCCGGTAAAGGCAAGAGAGAGGGTTTTGCTGACGTAGAACCAGTGAATTTTTAGAGCGCTGCTCAAAGGAGTATTATTATGGAACAGAAAAATGAAGCGCATATAAGGCTTGGATTCGTCGTGGCTGAATTTAATCGGGACATTACATACCAAATGGAGATTCTTGCTAAAGAACACGCGGCATTCCTAGACGCTGATGTCGTGAAAACCATTTTGGTTCCTGGAGTATTTGACATGCCCTTAGCAGTCAAAAGTTTGGCCACAGACGATGAGGTAGACGCAGTGGTTACAATCGGCTGCGTGATTGAAGGAGCGACCGCGCACGACGAAATCGTCGCTCAGCACGCGACGCGAAAGATTGTCGATCTAGCCCTTGAGCACAACAAGCCGATCACCTTGGGAATATCGGGTCCAAGAATGTCCCGCCTTGAAGCACACGAACGCGTAGACTATGCAAAAAGAGCTGTGGAAGCCGCTGTAAAGCTTTGCAAGAGACTCTGATGAACCCAAATCGGGTCATTGCCTCAAGAGTCCAACGCATACCCGAGTCCGCCACGATGAAGATTGCGGACATGGCAGCCAAGCTCAAAAGTGAAGGGCGAGATATTATTGGTTTCAGTCTCGGTGAACCTGATTTTGAAACCCCGGAGAACATAAGAAAAGCGGCAAAAACGGCCCTCGATCGTGGTGAGACGCACTATACGCAAGGTAGCGGAATTCCCGAACTTCGAGAAGCGATAGCAGAGAAATTAAAAAATGAGAATAACCTCGACGTCAGTCCGGCCGATGTGCTCGTAACACCTGGCGCCAAGCAAGCGATATTTGAAGCGATCTGCACACTCATCGAAGAAGGAGATGAGGTTTTATTACTTGATCCTGCGTGGGTTTCCTACGAAGCAATCGTTAAGTTCGCTGGTGGGAAGCCCGTCATGGTCCCTGTTTCAGAACAGGATGGCTATGTGCCAGTTGACTTGCATAGCTACATAACGAGAGATACTAAGCTCCTTATTCTAAATAGCCCGTGCAACCCTACCGGAGCCGTTTACGGCAAAAATGCGATAAAGACCGTAGCTGAGACAGCTGAAGACTACGGTGTCTTTGTGCTGTCAGACGAAGTCTATGAAAAAATCATTTATGGGGCTAAGCATCACAGCATAGGCAGTCTAATACCTGGCAGGACAATTACGATCAACGGATTCTCAAAGGCCTATGCTATGACGGGCTGGAGGCTCGGTTACGCGACTGCACCGGCACCAATCCTACAAGGCATGCTTAAGATCCAACAACATTCAGTAAGCAACGCGACGTCTTTTGTTCAAAGGGCTGGCGTTGAGGCCCTGAGAAATGACCAAGGCGCGGTGCGTGCGATGGTGACGGAGTTTGAAAAGCGGCGAAACCTTATGATCGACGGACTTTACAAAATGGGGATACAATGCGCACGCCCAAGAGGCGCATTTTACGCGTTCGCGAACGTCTCGCAGTTCGGCAGTTCTGTTGAGGTGACTGAAAAACTGTTACAGGAAGCTCTTGTCGCTGTTACGCCTGGCTCAGCCTTCGGACCAAACGGAGAGGGTTACGTACGTTTGTCGTACGCCACGAGCCGTCAAAATATAGAAAGGGGCATCTGCAGGATAGAAGCATCACTCGAGAACAGGCCTAGCACTTCACCCGACGCTTAATGATTTCGTGAATGATGTTTTCGGTGCCCGATAGCTCTCCGGTGTCTTGAAACGGCAGCCGGATAACTCTGGACGGAATGTGCCTTTTTTCAAGATCTTCTTGGAGTTCCTTCTCGTCAAAGTACTGATCGAAGCCAAGAGCTACGATGTCTGGCTTTATAGTCATCAAGGGCTCGAACATGTCGTGCTCGCTTCCAAGTTCAGCGTGATCGACCACCTCCAAGGCCCTGACCACTTGCAGCCGTTGCCGTTCGGGGATTACTGGTTTTGACTTGTGCTGGACCATGGTATCGCGGGACACTATTACAAATAATTCGTCGCCCAGCTCCTTTGCTTTCTTTAGATACAAGATATGGCCTGGATGCAAAATATCAAACGTACCTGTTGCGAGTATTCTAATCATCTTCGCCACCAAAAGTTTCCTGTATGTCTTTATACACGGCACTCTCCTCAATTTCAATGTCTAGCACGTCAAGTTTTCTCCTGTCGCCGATTCTATCGTAGCAAGCCCAGCTCGTAGTATCATAAGGGTAGCCGACAATAATATGGCAGTTTCCGCTTTGCATGAACAGTCGAATATCTGCATCCGAGGGCTGGAGCGCTCCTGAGGGGTGGCTGTGCACAGATCCGACAGTATGTGGGCTGACAGGTAGCATAAACAGATTCATGACGGCGCTCACATTCGAAGACTGAGTAATAGGAACGTCTATGTCTGTGATAATCCCATCCGTCTCGTATAACATCCCCGCGAATTCTTTTGGGTGCGAGGACGCGCTCACTTCGAGGACAAACTTCAATGCGTCACGAGCTATGCCTTTGATTTTCTTTTTCATAAATGACCCGCAACCACTAACACTCAGTGGATGTTTTTTCCTGTCGAACCACGAAGTACAAAAAAGCGGTTTTTCGGCGGTTCAGCCAATTGCTAATCTAGTGCCTCAGAACTCATAGGGATCATCATTGCGTCTTTGACGCTCGGAAGTCATTGTACATCATTGGCACAAGTGTAATTGACCTTCCCACTATTATAGATATACCTCATGAAGCCTGTACCACTTCCGTGCCCGGGTCTATGCCTTTCTCCAAGCAAGCAGCGCCTTTGACCAAATAACGTCACTAGACGTGCCGAGGATTAGAATCGCAACAAGAATAAAGATGCTGGCGGTTCACGATGCGGAGGGAGGGATTCGAACCCGCGAACTCCTTTGAGAGTGGATCTTGAGCCCACCGCCGTTGACCACTTGGCTACCTCCGCTTCTTTGATTCAGTATAGTTTTGACGTATTTCTAATTTACTAATTTCTGCGTGCGCGCTTGTTTTCTTCGCGAAGGATTGGACCGATATTACCGAATCTATTGAGTCGAACACACACAACTTAGTTCCGGACCGGAGGAGACACCCAAAGCCAAGCGCTACACTAAAATTAACTCTAAGAGGCAGCGATTGAGTAGTAACCTCCTGAGATTCGAGCAGATCGACCTTGTCGAGAAACTTGCAATGAGCGATCGCAATTTCTAAATATGCTTTTCGCTTTTATACAGTAGGTGATTATCGTGGTTGTCGGAGTTACAATGGTCAACGTCGTTCCGGGTGAAGAACGATATGTTTACCGAACGCTTTTAGCGTTAGGCGGTATACGAGAAGTATATCATGTTTTTGGAGAATATGACTTTGTAGTCATCATCGAAGTCGAAGGACTGACAGCATTGAATAATTCGGTTGATAACATACGAGATATCAAAGGAGTCACTACAACTCACACGATCGTTGGCGCTGAACTGTGATAGGGAGAACACCTGATGGCTGAAAACATTGCCGAGAAGCTTGCCCAAAAACAACGCGAGATTAGCATAGCAGAATTCTTTGAGAAAAACCGTCAGATCCTCGGTTTCGACTCATCGACGCGAAGCCTCATAACAAGTGTCAAGGAAGCGGTCGATAACGCACTCGATGCCTGCGAAGAGAGCGGCGTACTTCCGGATATTCTAATTGAAGTTCATAAGGTAGACAAAGATACCTATCGGCTCATCGTAGAAGATAACGGCCCTGGCATCGTGAAAGAACAGATACCGCGAGTTTTCGGAAAGCTCCTTTATGGCTCTCGATTTCACGCCCTGAAACAGAGCAGAGGGCAGCAAGGCATAGGAATCTCGGCGGTCGTGTTGTATGCGCAGCTGACATCTGGGCGGCCTACGGCAGTATACTCCAAAACGGGAAAGAACAAGGAAGCCCATTACTACGAGCTTGTTATCAACACGAAAACGAACGAACCCGAAATATTGATGGAGAAAATTGTGCCGTGGGACAGACCTCACGGAACCAGAATTGAAGTCGAGATGGAAGGTACATACGTCCGCGCTCGCAAACAATCGATATATGGCTATGCAAAATCGACTGCAATAGTCAATCCACACGCCCGACTGACGTTGATTGAACCGACAGGAGACACTCAAGTGTTTGAGCGTGTGACAGAAGTCTTGCCGGTCGAACCCTGTGAAATACTGCCACATCCTGAAGGCATTGAACTCGGCACGCTAATCAAAATGCTGCGGTACACGGAGAGGGGGCGACTGACCTCATTCTTGACGAACGAGTTTGCCCGCATCGGACACAAAACCGCGAAAGAGATATGCGCAAAAGCTGGAATCGATCCCGACGTAAACCCCGGTGATCTCTCACGCGATCAGGCAAAGCGCTTGCTCGAAGCGTTCAAGACTGTCAAAATCATCGCGCCTTCCACAGAGTGCCTTTCCCCTATAACAGAAGAGCTGATCAGAAAGGGGCTGGAAAAGGAATACGACGTTGATTTTATCGCGACGACCACGCGCGACGCCTCTGTGCACACAGGCAACCCATTCATCGTCGAAGCGGGCATTGCCTACGGAGGGAGTTTGCCAAAGGAAGAAAAGACGGACATCCTGCGATTCGCGAATCGGGTTCCTTTACTGTATCAACAAGGTGGGTGCGCGAGTACTCACGCCGTAGAAAAGATCAACTGGAGGAACTATGAACTGCTGCAACCAGGGGGGAGCGGCATTCCCCAAGGCCCAGTCGTCATTCTCACACACGTCGCGTCAACGAATGTTCCTTTCACTTCCGAGTCAAAAGAAGCTATCGCGGATATCCCCGAGATAGTGGACGAGATAGAACTTGCGGTCCGAGACGTGGCGCGCGGGCTCAAGAACTACTTGGCGAAGCAAAAGATACTGGCGAAGCGAAAAGAGAAAGAAGAAATAATAGAAAAGGTCCTTCCCAAGCTTGCTGAGAAGGTATCCGAGGTAATGGGCGGGCCGCAACCGGATATACAACCCATTGTTGCTAAGATTATGGGGAATGTCCTCGTGCAAAAGACGGCCGAACAGAGCGACAACACGTCGATCGTGACGATCCGCATCAAGAACTTTTCTGAGAGCCAAAAAGAGTTTATGCTGCACCAGGCCTCTGCCGTAGAGATCGAAGATCCAACTCCTAAGCCAAGAGTATCAAGTTTTGACGGCCAATTCGACAACATTTGGAAGGTATCAATCAAGCCTAATGCAGAAAAAAAAGTCAGATACACCGTTAAGTCCGAGCAGTCCCCGGGCGCCAATCCTCTCGTTGAAGGGATACTTGCAGAGATGGTTACAGGAGCCGATGCGCTACCTAAGAAGCGAGCTAGTGAGTGAGGCAAAGCATGAGCGTTGAAGAAGAGCTATTGAAAGCAAAAAAGGAGAAGGATAGTTTAACCAAGCAAAGGCTCCTGCAAATCATCAACACCATCTACGAGCAGTTTGCCAAAGAACAAATTCCGCAGCTTCTGATTCCAACAAGAACGAAATCGAATATCGCATTTAACGAAGAATCAGAGGTTTGGGTTTATGGTGAACGGGAGAGTGCCAGGAGCTGCAAGACTGTGAGAGGCGCCTATAGCCTCCTCAAGTCGAGTTATACGATTGAATTTCTCAATAAACAGCTCGAGGAGAACCGCTCATCAACACTCAGAGAGCTTTACTATATTTCCGAAGGCTGGAAACTAGCAAAGTTCAGAGAGCAGCCCGAGTCAGACAGAATGATCGAGGATCTTGAAATCATAACTGAACTCCAACGCGAGAACTTTCACGTTCGGCCTGAAGAGAATGGCGCTACAATTTTCGGCCCCATTCGAATTAAAGAAAACGTTGAAAGACGCGGAAAAGTATCGGAACGAGTTATCCATTGCATAGATGACGTTGGGGAGGGGGGATATCAGATCCCTTACAACGTCGACAACCTAGATTTCGTCGAGCACGACGCTAAGTTTATCATCGCTATCGAAACCGGCGGTATGCGCGACAGACTTATTGAAAACGGATTCGACACAGATCACGATGCAATTATCGTGCACCTGAAAGGCCAGCCAGCACGAAGTACACGGCGGCTTTTAAAAAGGATGAACGAGCGGCTAAAGCTGCCAGTCGTCGTTTTTACAGACGGGGATCCGTGGTCCTACCGAATATTCGCCTCCGTCGCGTATGGGTCGATAAAGAGTGCACACATGTCTGAATACATGGCAACCCCAGCAGCACAATTCATCGGCGTACGCCCGAGCGACATCGTCAACTACGACTTGCCAACCGATAAGCTATCTGATCAGGACGTGCGAGCACTCCAATCAGAGCTCACCGATCCGCGTTTTGCTACTGATTTCTGGAAGGACGAGATCAACCTTCAGCTTGAATTGAAGAAGAAGTCTGAGCAACAAGCGTTTGCAAGTAGGGGCCTAGACTACGTTACCGACGTATACCTTCCTGAAAGGCTAACCAGTCTGGGGATCATTTGATTGCCCAGTAACTAGTCGCGCAAGAGCTGTTTCTGTTGATATGAAAGTCGTGCAGGTGACTACTGGAACGCGTGGCTCAGTAGCGTCTCTCTGTGGCCGCCATGCAGAAGGCTAGACGGGTTCGCTCCGACCAGCTCCACAAACTTGCCTGCCCCACCCCTTCTTCGCTGTAATAGACCCCTCGTTGAAAACAACTTCGCCGCGCACCATCGTGAGCGATGGGAAGACGCCTTCAAAGCCTTCAAAAGGGGTCCAACCACACTTGCTCATCATCAAGCTCGGCGTTATCGGTTTCTTGTCCTTGAGATCAACGAGTATGAGATCTGCGTCAAATCCCTCGGCTATTGCTCCTTTGCTCCTTAAATTGAATCTATCTGCCGGAGCCGTGGACACCAAGTCAACAAGACGTCCGAGACCAATCTGATCCAGCTTTGAGAGCAGCAACGGAAGCAGAGTTTGAACTCCTGGAACCCCGGGAGGCGCGTTTGGGATTTTTTTATCTGCAGTTGAATGGGGCGCATGGTCGCTTGCGACCATATCAACATGATCGAGGTGCGACCACAGCTGACCGACGTCATACCGGCTTCTAAGCGGCGGGTTCATTGTCCCAAACGGGCCAAGTCTTTTGTTATCGAGCTCGGAGAGAAAAAGGTGATGTGGAGTCACTTCACAGGTGACGTCCTGATCTGAGGCCCTCACTAAATCCAGCCCTGCCGCTGTGCTTAGATGGCTGACGTGTATTTTGGCCCCTACCCCCCTATTACATTGGAAAACCGTTCTGATCCCTGCCGCTTCACTCATGTTTTCGTCAGCACGTGTTTCCGCATGGACGCACAAGATGGCATCAAGGCGCTTGATAGTTTGCAGCGCGCAACGTAAGCCCTCACGCGACTCCTGTTGAATGAATGCCTCCCCAAAAGCCGTGGCCCCGAGTCGCCAAACGTCTTCGAGCTGCTCCAGCCTGTCCATAGCCGCGTTGATGCCATAATCAACAACGGATTTTCGGGCCGCGCGCTGCTTCGTGAAATAGGATCTATCATCACACGTGGCCGGTTTCGTGTTTGGTTGGTCTATAACGGTGGTAACGCCCCCTGCAGCGGCCGCGCACGAACCGGAATACCAATCCTCCTTGTACGCTTCGCCCAAATCGCGAAAATGAACATGCGCATCGATTGCACCTGGCAGAAGCAATCGGCCGCGTGCATCTATCGCTTGATCTCCGGAGCGGATGTGTCCGATCTTTGTAATTGTGCCACTTTCGATGAGTACATCACGGACAACGATGTGACTCTTGTGAAAGACTTTTGCATTTCGGATGACTGTGGCGCTCATCGTCCGTCACTCAAGACAGCGCTCAACCACTTCGCCACCGGGACGAAGCTCGGAAAAGACCTGGCCCTCAAACACAAATATTTCTGCGCTGTCGCCTCGAGGAGTCAGGCCTGCCTTGACGTATGTTTGATCCAAAAACTTCTGGGCCGTCCAGCCATAATCTGTCGCAACTTGAGGCAAAAGCAATCCTTGCTGCAACCCTTTCTTTACAATAATACCGTGCTTGCCGATCACTATGTCAGAGGGGCCGAAAATCCGTACCGGTTTCGACAGGAACGTGATCTCCATCGTGATCCGTGGTAACTCGTCTGCCCGCACGGGAGGAAATCGATAATCGTGTAAGGCCGCGCTGATTGCCGAGTCGATCAGGGCTTCCTTGATTGTCGTAGTTGGGTAGGGGTACCCAACACAGCCCCTCAGGACGCCTGAATGTAGGGTTACAAAAACGCCGCCGAGTTCCTCAAAAATGGCGGGAAGGCCTTCCGGCGCTTCTATCCGTTCCCCGGAGTTTACCGCGATCTCGATGGCTTGGCGTGCGAGACGCATACCCACGCGCGCTTCATCCAAATCCATGCTTCACATGTTAGTGAATAGTTATATTACGTTTGCCTTCGAGATAAACAGAGGAGAGGGGATGAGTGGCTGCCGGTGGAACTCGCTGAGGAAAGTCCTCCCACCCTCTGGACGTGTGAGCGGGGAAACGCGCATGGCGAGAGTCATGGCTCTGGCACAGAAACGGTACGTCCCTGCAAATATGAGTATGAGGTGAAGAACCGACGAGAGCAGGAGTTACGATGGAACGGCGAATCCTCACAGGTGCAAGCTAAAAAGGGTGAATGAGCAGTCCAGACGACACCCAGGTTAAGCGCTTAGATGAATGCCACTTGAAACAGAAGGAGGCTTACAACCCCCACTCCAGCCTTATTATTAAACACTTTTCTGGCACGCGAGAAAGCTTTATATCAATCTCGCACAACATATTGCTGCCTTTCAAACTAGAAAACCAAAGGCTAGAGGGGAAGAAATGGACTTGAGAGAGCTAGCAGAAGATATTCGTGCTCGTTTTTTGGAACAAGGTGTCACAGTTCCCACTAGCGACATTGAACAGCGACTGAACAGCCTCGTTTACGATTTTAAAGTGCCAATCGAAGAAGCAAGAAGGAGCGTGGTTTCTTATTTTGCTAAACTCCATCCCAAGGAAGGCGTTGCTTCCGAAACCGAGGTAATCTACGCAAAAATCGCAGACATAAATACCGAAGATATATGGATCAACCTCCGCGTGCGAGTCGTTCAGCTATGGGAGCCCAATTCACCATCAATAGCACAAGTCGGCCTCCTCGGCGACGAGACGGGAACCATCAAGTTTACAAGCTGGTCAAATGCGAACTTGCCTATTCTCAGGGACGGACAAAGCTACTCGATACGTAACGTGGTCACAAAATCGTGGCAGGGGCGTTTCAGCGTTAGCTTGAACAAAGCATCCGAAATTGCACCGCTCGATGAAGAGGTAGCAGTCGGTCGCGCAGAAGAGGAGATCTCTGGTGCAATTATTGATGTGCAGTCCGGCTCGGGATTAGTAAAAAGATGTCCGGAGTGCAATCGAGTCGTCGTTAAGGGGCACTGCGCAGAGCACGGCGAAGTAAGTGGAGTTTACGATTTGCGCGTCAAGGGTGTGCTCGATAACGGCGAGATCGTGTCAGACGTGCTCTTTAATCGAGAGATGACGGAAAGATTGACTGGAATCACGCTGGAGGCAGCTAAAGAAATGGCTATGGAAGCACTCGATCAAAACGTCGCGGCAGACGCGATGAAGGCCGTCGTCATCGGACGCTACTATAGGGTCCGCGGCAACAAAACCCCGCGATGGCTGCTGATAACAGATTTTGAAGAGCTGCCTAAGATGGACGAGGATGAGATTGATGCTGTCCTCAAGAGGGCGCAGGGGAGACTTTAATGTCATTGAGACAACGGGAGGTAGCACGGCGCCTCTATGCGAAAGAGCTCAATGAGTCGACGCTCGTTTACAAGGAACACGAAGATACCTACGCGCCACAGTATCTTTTGACCCCAACAGGCGCCAAATGTAATCGGGTTTTTGTCGTCGGTGCACTTACAGAAAAGGAAAACGTTGGCGTTGATTCTGACTACTGGCGCGCTCGACTGGCCGATCCGACAGGCGTTTTTCCCATATACGCCGGACAGTACCAACAACAGGCAGTCACCCAGTTGAGCGCAATAGAAGTACCTGCGTTCGTGGCTGTCGTAGGCAAACTGAACGTATTTCGCACTAACGACGGTCCGGTCAAGGTATCCATACGCCCTGAATTCATCAACGTTGTCGATTCCGAAACACGAAACAGATGGGTTTTAGAAACTGCCGAGAAAACCCTTGAACGGATCGAACGGTTGCAACTCGACAACGAAGACGCCGCAAAAGTCCGCGATTACTATGGCACAGATACAAGCCTTTACGTGGGAATCGTCATCGAGGCTCTTGAAGCACTTAAAAAAGAGTACGAGACGTGAGCACAATCGGTCGAATAGATCAGAAGTCGACGTCATCGCGCCCCCAATCGGAGCCTAACAATGCTATATGGTGTCTCTTCAGCGATTGAGCTTGACGTTAAAGAATTTATCGTAAGCGCCGCTGCGACCTTCAATGCTATCGAGCTAGTTTCTGAGTTTCCCCACGTCCACTATAGCACACCCAACGTGAGCCTGCTCTCTGAGCTTAAGCGGAGCTACGATCTCACGTATACGATGCACGCACCTTTCTGCAGCGTAAATCTTGCTAGCATTAATCCCAAGCTTCGTAAGGCGTCGCTCAACGAAATACTCAACTCGATCACGTACGCACGCGAACTCGGCTGCGAATTAGTCGTGGTTCACCCTGGTATCGTCAGCCACCCAAGAAGCTTGCAAAAATTCGAGCGAATTTCAAAGGAAAATCAACGCGACTCTTTTTTACGCATATGTGAGAAAGCAGAGGCCGAAAAAATTCTCGTCTGCGTAGAAAATATGCCGCGGTTCCCGCCCGCTTTTAAAGAAACCTGGACCGGCGATGCTCTTGTAGAAATCGTCGACGAACTGAGATCAAGGTTCTTGCAGGTGGCCTTAGATGTAGGCCACTGCAACACCACTGATGTTCCTACACCACAAATGATTCATAAGTTCGGCGCGCGAATCAAACACGTGCACATCCACGATAACGATGGGTTTCGAGAAATGCACGCGGTTGTTGGGCAAGGATCGGTTCCGTGGCGAGCTGTCATTGAGGCACTAAACAAAATAGGATATGACGGGCTCCTAATAGACGAACATCGAACGATTGAAGGACAAAAGCGCGGAAAAGAGTATCTAGAACCAATCATTCAGTCTTTCTGCTAGATGATGGCGCGCTGTTAGCGTGTTCTTTAAGGAGCGACATTGCCTTTTCGACTGGTAGGCCCTTCTTTTTTGCCCCAATATTTGCTATGGGGGCAATATCGACGCCCGAACTAAGTTCTATGTATCCAAGACGCTGTGCTAGTTTCAAAAAACCTTCCCCAACATCGGTTCGCACAATTACAACGGTGTGTCCAGGCGAGGCGCCAACGCTTCCAAACGACAAATCGGCGTCTTCGCTCGTAAAGTCCACACAGTGCTCGCACCCAGGTCTCTTTGACGTGCGTAAGCCTTTTAGAGGCAACTCGAGCGTAGTTTGATCTTTCAGTTTTACGATGAACTTTCCTTTGACATCGAAACTGCTTATCTCCCAGGGCTTGATTCCGTGGCTAATTCGCAACTCTTCGAGAAGACTATCCGTAAATATTTCTGTGCAAAACAACCCGAGCGAAACTCGAATTGCGTTTTTGTATATTGACAAGACGTCGACGTTCGATTGCCGAATCCTTCTGACCGCACTAGTAACGCAAGGCGTCCCGACTATAGCAATCTTGTGCAGCTGTCTGTCTGCTATGGCTTCTCTGAGTGCCTTCAAAATAGGTGCCCACACATATCTTGATCCTGCCGCCCCAAGAACTTCGTGCGACGTTTGAACGAACGCGGGCTGAGATACTTGGCTCCATTTATCCACGCCCATCACGATCGCGCCGTCAATCGAGTTCGATTCGAAAGCGGCTGCGAGTACAGAGCTGACAACTCCGCCTGATTGGGCGTCAGCAACGCGAATCTTGGATATTGATTCGTATATCGATATGATATTACCAAACCCGTCAGAGCAGGTTTCATCAGCTCTCGGACAAGCATAATAGCAAGCCGCGCAAGGAACATCATCACGCGTCACCTTGCAGTAATCGTTCGACTTAGGATGGCCAGGATCGTCGTCAAAATAAAGGGCTTCTGTCGGGCATACGCCAACACATGCTCCGCATCCGCAGCATTTTTCCGTGTCCCAGACTTTCCGTTTCAAGTCTTTGTATGAGAGAAGGTCCATCTCGCCTCCGCAACTTATTCACAAGTATATAATGCGGCATATGGCCTATGAGAAAGAGGGGCGATCTTTGTGAATTCAGCGTCAAGAAGGCCCTCGAGGTCAAGGCCAAAAACCTGGCAGTACTCCTTGAGAACTTTTTTAATAGTGATTTCGTCGTCAGCAGTCACCCGAAATTGCGACGCGCCGTTGCCGAGCTTGCTCTCGTCGACGTCGCCCCTGACGTAAATAGCGCCGCCGTGTTGTCCTGTCGCTACCCAATCGCCTAAAATCTCGGCTTTTTTAGCCCTGTTATGGATTCCCAAAACAATGATTATGCCGCCCGCCATGTACTCTCCGAGAAAGTCACCAGCGCGTCCACCGGCAACGATTATCGGAACGTTGGACTTGTAAGTCTTCATATGTATGCCGACTCTGTAGCCGACGTCGCCGCGGACAAAGATTTTTCCCCCCCTCATACTGTGACCCAAAATGTCTCGCCCGTCCCCATGTATAATAATCTTCCCGGAACTCATGGTGTTTCCGACGCCGTCTTGAGCGTTACCAAAGACGGTTACCGTTGGACCATCCATAAACATTCCCAAATCGTTTCCAGGGGTGCCATAGATGTCGATGTTGAGCTTGCCTTTGAGGCAGTCAGCAATAAACCTTTGGCCGTTTACGTCCTCAAGCGTCAACTCAGCTACGCCGGCCTGAACCGCCTGGAAGATCTCCTCATTGAGCTCCTTGTAATGCTTATAATTAGCTACTATGCGCATGAGTTACCTAGCTGCCTGCCGGTTGGACACCGAGTATTTCCAACGTGGTGTGATCCAGACCATAGCCCCTAAGCCTGTCACGATTTCCTCTCAGACTTTCGATTGAGTTTATTCCTGCTGCGCCTAGGATCTCTTTTAGCTCAATCGACCAAGCCAGTAGCAAGTTCGAGACACGCTGCGCACCTTCAACGGGATCGAGTCTCGACCTTAGTTCCGGATCTTGCGTAGCTATCCCCCAAGCACATTTACCTGTATAGCATCGCTTGCACACGGTGCAGCCGAGCGCGATGAGGGCAGCGGTGCCTATCTTCACAGCGTCAGCGCCAAGGGCTATCGCCTTTGCGACGTCGCCGCTATTCCGAATAGTGCCACTGGCAATTATGCTTGTTTCATTCCGTATACCCTCTTCGCGTAATCGCTGATCCACACTCGCAAGCGCCAGTTCGACGGGAATGCCGACGTTATCTCGAATGACCTTAGGAGTGGCACCCGTGCCCGCTCGAAATCCGTCGATTACGATCGCGTCGGCCCCTGCGCGACAGATACCACTGCAGATTGCAGCAACGTTGTGAACAGCAGCTATCTTAACTAAGACGGGTTTTTTGTATCGTGTAGCTTCCTTTAGTGCGTTTACGAGTTGCGCGAGGTCCTCGATCGAGTAGATGTCGTGGTGCGGGGCCGGACTTATGGCATCGGCCCCTATCGGAATCATTCGCGTTTCAGATATTTCATCCGTTATCTTGGTTCCCGGTAAGTGACCACCAATCCCCGGTTTTGCGCCTTGGCCGATCTTTATTTCAACAGCGGCCCCAGCTTCGAGATAGGCAGGGTGAACGCCAAACCTTCCGCTAGCAACTTGCACAATGATGTGGTCTGCATATGGGTATAGCTTCTTATGGAGGCCCCCCTCTCCCGAACCCATAGTTGTGCCGCGCATTACCGCAGCACGTGCTAGCGCCTCGTGTGCTTCAACACTAATAGCTCCGTAGGACATTTGAGCTATCATAATTGGAATCTCAAGCTTAAGCGCTGGCGAAAGCTTGGTATTAAGCCTCAAACTATCGCCTAGCTCTTCAAGCTCGACGAATCGAGGCTTTCGACCTATATAAGTTCGAAGTTCGATTGGCTCCCGCAAAGGGTCGATTGCTGGGTTTGTTACCTGACAGGCATCAAGAAGCAGATTGTCGAAGATGACTTGCTCGTGAAGTTCGTTCCCAGTGCTCGCTAGGAGTATGGCGCCTGTTCTCGACTGCGTGAATACGTCTCTCCGAGCGTTCTCGGTCCAAATTGGGTGGGCACTCATAACTGAGGGCGTTCGACGAAGCGCTATGGCATCTTCAGGGCACATACTAACGCATCTCTGGCACGCAACGCACCGATCGTTAAACGCCTTGACTTTGTTATCCCGCCATTCTAGTGCGCCGAATGAGCAATTCTCGATGCACCTTTTGCACAGCCTGCACGCTTGCCTGTCAATGTCCACCCTAAACTCGGGAACGGAACTATACATCTCCATTCACCATCGCGACTGTCGGCTTTCCTGCGTGTGGCGCCCACACGTTGTCTGGATTCTTGCAGACGGCCTTAATCGCACTCTCCTCGCTCGCCATAAACGTCGTGCCATTTTTTCGAGCACAGATGAGCGGACGCAACTTGATTCGGTCCGAGAGCCCCACCATAGTACCATTGCCCGCCGTTCCGGTGAGTCCTGAACCATTTGCAATCACAATGCCAAACGGACCGTTGACCATTGCAGGACCGTAAGTCATTCTCAGTGCCTCTATTATCCGCCTCTTCTCAGGCGGCATTCGCTCGATCTGTTCCCAGAACGGAGGAGCTAGGACCTCGGATGCAAGTTCGATGGGCAGCTTGTGTCTCCTGACCAACAGATCCCACAAATAAGCCAAAACTTCAGAATCTGTAAAATAGCTGCACTTATACCCGTACGACTCAAGGAACCGTTTGTTAGTTCCGTAACTAGTAATCTCTCCGTTATGCACAATGCTGTAGTCTAAGATGCTGAATGGATGTGCACCGCCCCACCAACCGCGCGTGTTTGTAGGGTATCTCCCGTGAGCTAACCACATATAGGCCTTATAATTCTCAAGCTTGTACAGCCTTGCTACTTCGTCGGGGTAGCCGATGGCTTTGAAAACGCCCATGTTCTTGCCACTCGAGATGACTAACGCGCCGCCTGTATTGTTAATCTTCATCGCGAGGTCAATAATATAATTGTCTGCGTCGCTAGTGTACCGTTCCGGCACGTCGACAAAGAAGCGCCAGGGGATGTAATCTTGTGATATACGTTCCACGTTGCGCGTTTCAATTTCTTCGTCTTTATAAATATTGACGTAGTCCTTCAGCATCTCAGCTACTTGATCTTTCAGTTCAAAATCCTTTAGAAGGATATGTAGGGCGTAGTAGTCTTTGTATTCGGGATATAGTCCATAAGCTGCGAATCCTCCCCCCAATCCATTGCATCGGTCATTCATTAGGCTAATTCCCTCAACAATGTATTTTGCAGAAAGACGCTTGCGGTTTTCATTTACGATGCCTAATATGCTACACAAGTTTACTACCACCCTATTTTCTTATTTCTTCATTTTTATAAAATTTTTGTGTCGTCAACGTCTACTGTAACAGCCAGAAGAGACATTCATCACTAGTGAAGTGTTTAACCTACAAAATTGTTTTAGGGCGCGTCCCTTTCTCTTCAGCTGTGCCAGCGGAGAATAAGGTTTTTTGGAAACTCCGTTCCGCTTATTCATATATATACCTATTGTGAAATATAGGTTACGTATGCAGCGCTAAAGACGACAATCGAGTACCACCCAAAACGACTTTTTTACCGCAAAAAATCTGAATAAACTAGAACATACGGGAAATTTTTCATTCTTTAACTTGCAACGTAGAAAGGAGAGGATTGTCTCGGTTGTTGCTGTCGCTCGCATTTGTAGATTAAACGCACGTAGAGCGCTGGATTAAACGAATTGGACGCTCGACCCGCGCCAGTCTCGACGCCTTTCACAGGTGAGCTTTTTTATGTGAAGCCAACTTTTTACTAGCTGACGCACAATATCTTGGGGGATCCTATGGTCGAAACTAAAAGCATTTTGATCGTGGACGACGATGAGACAATCCTAACAGTCCTGAAAGAGATTTTGCGGCTAGATGGCTACGTAGTAGAAACGGCTTCTACCGGCAAAGAAGCTATTGAGAGGTCGGATGCTGCTTTTTTCAACTTATGCCTGCTGGACATCAAGCTACCAGACATGGAGGGCACTGAGCTTATCACTGAACTGCATAAGACTAATCCACAAATGATAAAGATAATCATCACTGGGTTCCCGAGTTTTGAGAATGCGGTAAAGTCCCTCAATCTCGGAGCGGACGCATACATTATGAAACCCGTAAATTCCAAGGAATTGCTGGAGCTAGTGTCAGAAAAAATCAAAGAGCAGCAAGAGGCAAACCAAATGAGCGAGGATAGGGTCTCCGATTGGGTGAAAGATAGAGTTCGCCAGATTGAGCGAGAACAAAATAGAGATTGAGACTTTAAGCTGGAGCCAGCTGCGACGTTAACCCAACCCTTCTAAGCAACGGAGATAGGTGGCAGCAAACCTACGCCCCATGTAGTCTTTGATTAGAAGTTTCCCGAGCCATGTCATCCCACAGTAACCGTAAACGCGCGGAGACTAAGAAAGCTAAAAATCTGTCACCGACTGAAGAAGAGATTGAGCAATTAATCGCCACGCTATCAGAAGTACAGAACCCAAAAACAAGGATGAGGGCGGCGGAAGCACTAGGTAAAATTGGAGAGCCAGCGATTAAGCCTTTGAGCTCAGCGCTAACGGAAGAAAGGTGGGAAGTGCGCAGTAACGCTATTTTGGCACTTGAGAAAATAGGACAGCCCGCAACGCACGTATTCCAAGAGGCAATGACCGATCGAGATTGGTTCGTACGAGCAACTGCAGTGAAAGCACTCGGCCAAATCAAGGATCCTCGAGCCGTCAAAGGCCTCATAAGTGTTTTGAACGACAAAGACTGGTTCGTTCGTGAGCGCGCAGCCGAAGTTCTCGGCAAAATAGGTGACGCGACGAGTATAAAACCCCTGATGGAAACTTTCCACGACGAAGAGCTTTACGTGAGAGCTAAAGCTGTTCTGGCATTTGAAAGAGTGAGAAGAAGAATCGCCGCAAGCGCTGAGCGCTAGAACCCTCGCAAACGGTAGTCTAGCGTTTCGGAGCTACCTTGACCTTCAAGTTGCAGGAATAACTTAGTCTATTCGTTGAAATCGTGCGCGCCTTCATGCCGTATCTCATGCGCACGAGATTGCAGGTTCGGTTCATCACCTATGAAAATCAAGGAGCTTCAAGAAATACTCGTGAAATCTCAAATCATTGCCTAATTCGGGATGAAACGCCAGTGCTAGCTTGTTTCCTTGTTGCGCAGCAACGCCGTACCTCTCGACACGAGCTAATACGTCAGTTGCGTCTCCGACCTGCGTAATCGCAGGAGCTCGAATAAAGATACCATCAAACGGAGAATTGAAAACCGTCACCGTCAGTGGGACCTGAAAAGACTCCGCCTGCCCCCCAAAAGCGTTTCTTTTGACCTGCATGTCTATAAGCCCCAAACCATCCACATGCTCGTTTTTATAATTAGACATGATGATTAAACCGGCGCAAGTCCCCATCATAGGGATCCCCTTGTTCCCAAGTATCTCCTTGTCAATCCCTTCAAGATGCAATATCCTTGAAATTGTGGTGCTTTCGCCGCCCGGAATTATCAAACCGTCACAGTGCGGGACTATGCCTTTGCGCTTTATAGTCACTATTTTGCAGTCAAAATCCCTCGAGGATTTTTCCAGAGCCGTTATATGCTCTGAAACCGCACCCTGAATGGCAACTACTCCGATAGTTAACATCGAACTGTTCCTTCCCGTCGGGTCGCATGCGGTGTCAAAAACCCCCCGCGACTATTTTTTCCATAGCTTATAATGCAGCGCACGATGAAAGATCTTTTACAGCAACTGCGCACGTTCGCAAGAAACTCTATAATGAGTGGCATAAGGCTTATCATATAAAAGCACCGGAGGCAACGCGAACGTTTTGAGCTGAACAAAAAACTGTGACTTACGGACAATATTATGCATTTGCCAGCGCGGCAATCGATGACATCGATAGTTATTTAGCCCCAAAATGTTTTACGTTTTACAAAATGGCCAAAGATAAGATATTCAATATTAGAGTCTCAGAAGATGACTATGCCAAGCTTAAACAACTGGGCAGCATTCGAGCACGTGAGATTTTGCTCGATGCCGTAAACGATCAACTTTTTGAGCAGGTTCCGAAAAACGAGATGGAGAGACTCATTTATAAGTACGATAAGCTGGATACAGATTTGGCCAACCTTGAACAAAAGGTCCGCATTATCGACCAAAAGGCTCTTTCCAAATTGGTTGATGATGATTATGCACAAGCTGCACTCAACGATTTTGAGGGTCTTTTTCAGCGCGTGGATCGATCCGTAGCAAATCTCAACAGAGAAAGGTTCGAACTCCTAAAAGTGAGGAGGGCCGGAGCACGCTATGTCTACGCCGGCGTCAGGGAGCTCGCAATTAAGCACCGACTGAACGACCTGCTCGACCGCCCAGACCCAGAATTGTACAACGAGTTAGCTTCAAGGCAATTGATCGATAACAAAGACAGATACAAGAAAAGCATCAGCGAACTTATCAAGAGCATTCAGGATAGAATCAAAGAAGAAGAGTTACTCTTGAACTCGCTGAGAGCGATGAGCCCGTACGTGATAATGAGAGAGAACATTCAAAGCCAGGTCGACGCTTTGCAGGAAGAAATGAAGGACGTGGTTTACGTTATTGAACACATAAAAGCCTTGGAAAAAAGATACGTACGGAACTTCTTAGAGAGTTTGAAGTATAGTAGCGAGAACGAAAAGTTTTCAGCAGCTAAGCTCTTAGAGAACGATGACTTTATGGGACGTTTCTATGACTCGGATCTCTCCTTATACGAAAAATTCGAAAAGTATCTTGTCTGTTGCGGAGTCGATAAAGCTCGAGCAAAAGCAATAGTAAAAAAGCACATGACGTGAACCTTTTGAGCGTTCGACTCAAAAAAAGGAAGAGAGAGAGCAAAGCGCTGATTAACTATGGACTCGACGGGAATCGAACCCGTGGCATCCACGTTTTTCTCCTAAGATGCGAACGTGGCACTCTACCCCTGAGTTACGAGCCCCGAACGCTAAATGTTGCGGAGCTTTAAATAACTTGCCAACTCCAGCAGATGTTCTAGATCGAAGTCTGCAATGATGTCAGGGATAAAGATACAGAAGGAGCGGACTTAGAATAGGATCTCAATATCCAGCTCCTCCGCCAGTTCTTTGTAACGATTTCTAATCGTTACTTCGGTTACACCGGCAATGTCAGCTACCTCTCTTTGTGTTCGCCTGTCACCGCATATAACTGAAGCTATGTAGATAGCTGCTGCGGCGACCCCGGTCGGGCCTCTCCCACTCGTTAGTTCTTTTTCCGCTGCTTGTCTCAGTATTTCGACCGCCTTGGATTGAACTTCACCCTTGAGTTTTAGGCCGGAACAGAATCTCGGTACGTAGTCTATGGGCGATGTCGGAGTCAGCTTGAGATCAAGTTCGCGTGAGATGAATCTATAAGTTCTTCCGATCTCTTTTCGACTTACCCGCGAAACCTCTGCAATTTCGTCGAGAGTTCTTGGAACTGAACACTGACGGCATGCAGCGTATAAAGCCGCAGCCGCAACGCCTTCGATGCTTCTTCCTCGAATAAGATTCTTGTCGACTGCTTTTCGATACACGACAGCAGCCGTCTCTCTTACATTTCTCGATAACCCAAGCGCTGACGCCATTCTGTCAAGCTCAGACAAGGCGAACGCTAAGTTTCTTTCGGTAGCATTTGACACGCGAATTCGTCGCTGCCACTTGCGTAATCGATAGAGCTGCGCCCTGTTCTTGGAAGAGATAGACCGACCATACGAATCCCTGTTTCGCCAGTCTATCATCGTGGACAATCCTTTGTCATGAATAGTATACGTCATAGGAGCGCCTACACGGCTCCTCTTCATTCGTTGATCGTGATCAAATGCCCGCCATTCAGGACCCATGTCCATGAAATCTTCATCAATAACTAAACCGCATTTGTCGCAAACAAGTTCCGCTCTTTCATAGTCTTGGACTAGCTGTCGCGAACCGCATTCAGGGCAGACCGCTTTCGATTCCTCATACTCTCCAAGCTCTTTCTGGCGCTCTTTTGTAACTTCTCGCGCTTTTGCTCGCTCTATTATCCTCTCTCTTTCTACTTCAACCATATATCCACCTTTGAGCTCAGATGTAGACCTTCTCACCACGGAGTTCTCGCAAGTTAGCGAGGGTAAGGTTCTTAAACGGCTTCACAGAAATATACGGCGACGTTACCGGACCAAATACGTCGTGTACCGCGCCAATTCTTTTCATTCGCTTCGTTAATACCGCAGAATCAATCTTTGGGAAGAATTCAGCTTTAAGAATAATATAGCCGTGACTTGATACGTGAAGTACAGTACCTAACTTTCTCAAACCTGACCTCAAACGTTACGTATTTATATTATATGTCAAACTATTTAAAGTTTTAGGAAAACTTATAAAATTTCATTGAGGAGCGACGTAGCATTTCGACGAATCAAGCGCAGCCCTTGGTCTTCGTTCAAACCAGCCCCGCGTGCGATCTGTTCAGCCTCGACATTCGTAATCAGCTCGGTCCCGTGGCAGTCTGTGTTAACAAGGATATTCGGGGCAATTTTGGCCACGTGGCCGTTAGTAGCGTTGTGACCGCATCGCGCTGTAAGCTCCAGATAGATCCCATTCTGATTCGCAAGCTCTACGTCTTCCTGGCTCACAAGACCTGGGTGTGCAATGATGTTGACATCGCTAATAGCTGCAGCCGCCTTGTTTGTTCCTGGCGCCACCGGCTCAGCAATGGTCTCACCGTGTACGATTATTATTTGTGCGCCTAACGCTTTCGCTTTCCGAACGAGCTTAGGAATTTTTTCTGGCACGACGTGAGTAATCTCCGCTCCAACGAGAACTTCGATCCCACTGGAGCCCTCAGCCGCTCGCTTTGTCGCGCGAATCACTGAATCTACGTTAGAGAAGTCTACGTGATCTGTTATCGCAATAGCCTCGTGATCTGCAACATACGCCCGTCTTATGAGCTCACTCGGCAGAAGCGCACCGTCGCTAAGAATAGTGTGCGTGTGAAATTCTATTCGCTTGCTCATGTATCTTCAAGAATCGTGCGAAGCTCGCGATGCTTTTATCGCGCGCGCAATTTGCCGTATCGCCTCTCGCTTTGCGCCATTGACGTCTATAAGCAACCGCCCTTTGTGTTCCCACCAAAGTCGTGGATACGCTTTCTCATCTTCATAGGTCGGATTCAATCCCAGTTCCTGCGCTGCGCGGACGATTTCCTTGATATCTGGCGCTCCTACCGAATCTCCCTTGGCTATGATCCGGCCTTCTTTTCGCGTTTTATGCGCGTCAATGTAGACAGGCCAAACGACGTTTTTTGTGGTCTTTGCCATTGTTGCATAGCATTCCGCGTTACAGATATGTTAATATTGTCAAAACAGACATTAAAGACTATGCACAAACTGGAGATCGAGGTAGGCAGAGATATTCTCAAAAGGAATAAGGAGGAGGCAGATCAGAACTTAACGGTACTCAAACGATATAACATCCGGGCGTTCGACATACTCGGGTCAATCGGCTCAGGAAAGACGTCAATTATCGAGAAGGTTGTGCCAATCTTGCAGCGTCAAGGATTACAGATCGGAGCGATTGCAGGCGACGTTGTTGGCGAGGATGATTTTGTCCGAATGAAGGCGCTAGATATCCCAGTTGTTAACCTGAACACGGGAACAGAATGTCACCTCGATGCACATCTTGTTGGCCACGCCATTGAGAAGCTACCTCTCAAGGAGTTAGACATTCTGTTTATCGAAAACGTCGGGAATATGGTTTGTCCAACGGACTTTGAACTTGGGACTGATGCGAGAATTGTAGTAGTAAGTGTCACCGAAGGGGACGACGTCGTAAACAAACACCCCATGATCTTCAGGGTCAGCGATATTGGGATTATCAACAAAATCGACTTAGCGGAGGCCGTGGGGGCGAGCATAGCGCGTATGAAAAATGATATGGAGCGAATTGCCCCACAGGTCAAACAAATCTTAATGAGCGTAAGAACAGGAGAAGGGATAAGTCAGCTTGTCGATCGTCTTCTGAACTACTAGCTTTTTTGGTTGTTTCGGATGAGTAGCTATTGTTCCGCAAGGAGAATCGCGTTGATTGATCCGTCCTGGCCAGGTCGGTTGGTGACTTTCGCTTTGCCTAAGGTCGTTTGAA
The DNA here is from genome assembly GCA_003139855.1 of Candidatus Methanoflorens stordalenmirensis. Taxonomy (GTDB): domain Archaea; phylum Halobacteriota; class Bog-38; order Methanoflorentales; family Methanoflorentaceae; genus Methanoflorens; species Methanoflorens stordalenmirensis. Next base: position 53,617 of record PLGY01000037.1, on the reverse strand, counting down.
CAACTGCACCTTTCGTGATTATGTTACGCCTTACATAGTTCCTGTTTGCAGCGTTGAGTTCGACCGTCTCAAGATCCGCTTTGCTCGTGTTGCCCGTTGAAGCATCAGTCACATTTACGTGAGTGCCTTTGAGAAGCCGTGTCTTTGCGTTGCCACCGAATCCCGAAACTTGCTTCTTTCTGGTCTCTCCAAGCTGCGTGAGCGTCGACTCTCTGCCCATCTCATGTTTCCTTTTGCCGGCAGCATGCTTGATTCTTCCTCCGGTGCTGCGACGTACAGATTTTCCTTGCCACTTCATGAGTTACCTGTTGCCTAATGTTTGATAGGCGCTCTTATAGAGGATTCCTTATTTCAAGCTTTCGTATGGCTGATTTCCGTCACAGCTTCTGAACTGTTTTTGCTTGGCTACGCTAGCAAGACGTCGATCTACGTCGCGCTAATCACATTAATCGCGTTCAAAACGTCGAACATTCAAGCGTCGAAACTAACCCAGAACTCGAATTAAATGTCGCTGGCGCGGAAATCCCGTGAGAATCGAATCACTCTTCCTGTTCTAATTCGTCTAAATAGAGGTAAGCTGATCTTTCTGACTCAGCAGCACGAATTCGGCTATTAGAGCCTCTAGTTGTATCCTTTCGTCTGCCCCTTCGCTGAGTCGAAAATCAATCTCCCCAACACTGTTAATGAGCTGCACTTTTGACTGGTCAGAGATATCGAGGCCTAAGAGCGCTTTGTTGATTTGTACTACAATTTCGCTTCCAGAGAAACCTTGTTCCATAAGAAGAGCGTCTAGCGATGATAGCGCAAGTTTAAGCTTGCCCCCAATAGAAGCGCGTAGGAGGTCGTCAATTGCTTGCGGATCGGGGGTCGCTGTAATTTGATAGATTGTTTCCTGATCGATGTGTGTTTTTATCGAAGCTGCCGACTGCAGTGTGTTAATGGCTCGACGCAGATCTCCCGCGGCCACATAACTAATTGCGTCCAAAGCTTCGTCGCTTATTTCTAGCCGCTCTTTCTTGGCAATGTATCTCATCTGCGCTGTTAGCTCGGTTTTCCCAAGTGGTTTAAAACGATATACAGCGCATCTGGATTGTATTGGTTCAATTATTTTGCTCGAATAGTTGCACGACAAGATGAATCTGCAGGACCTGCTGAAGCTCTCCATAGTCCTCCGCAACGCCGATTGCGCGTCAGGTGTCAGCGAATCAGCCTCATCCAAAAAAATAATCTTGAAAGGTGCGCTGACGGGTGCGGTTCTGGCAAAGTTCTTAATTTTGTTGCGAACAACTTCAATGCCGCGTTCATCAGAAGCATTGAGCTCGGTGAAGTTGCTCCTCCAATCATCTCCGTAGAGTTCGTGCGCCAACGCGATTGCCGCACTTGTTTTTCCTGTGCCAGCTGCTCCTGCAAACATCAAATGCGGCATGTTTTCTAATTTGACGTAGGATTGAAGTCTCTTAACGACTTGATCTTGTCCAACAACTTGGCTTAGCTTGCGCGGACGGTATTTCTCAATCCATATTTCTTCGATAACGATCGCCTCTGGATCCCCTTGCTTACTCGCAGGCACTGCGAAATAACGCAGTTAGCTGATAATTTGCTATTATTGGCCCATAAGATCGGCCAAGGTCGAATCTACAACGCCTTTGGCAGTTATTGCCGAGAGTTTAATGTCCTGTATACAACGATGACCGGTACATCCGTGAACTCTCGCGCTTGCGGCCGTGTCTTTATCACGTTTTTCTCAGCAAGAGCTCTTTCAAGTACCGGCCTCATATAGATTCCGGCTTTTTGTTTCGCCGTTTTCGATCTGAACGCCGCGATTGTTCTGGCTTCGTATTTTAACGGCCAAGCCGTTCAAAATGGCGTGAACTGCCACAGCAAACGGAATTAAGTCGCTGCTCGTAGAGTCTGATGAACGCCTAAATTGTTCCATTATGTCCTTCTCCCTTTCCCGTAGCAACGACAGCAAACGAAAACCCCGACCCAAGATTGTAACCGATCGGTTAAACGGCGCGCCAAAACTCGCAGACGCTGATAAGGCTCTCGCGATTGTCAAAGCACTGCAGACAACGCAGCTGCTACTAATTCGGCTATAAAGATTTACGGCTTTACTCGCAGTTTGCCAGCTGCGTGCCAAAGTTGAGAGTTGCGACAACACTGCCCGCTTTGTTCTTCTGCCACCAAGCGATGCGACACACTTACGACTTCCGTGCTCTAAGCGAACGACGCGAAGCTTATCAAACGCCTGCAGAAGACGGCCGTGCTCGCGAGCCGACCCTTTCAGGCGCGCACATCCATCTTGGCGTGATCGTATCTGATGTTCGTTCACTTACGTTCGCTATGGTCGCCTCGCGATATTCGCATCTTCACGTTATTCCACGGTCTCAAACCTGCCCTCAAGCTTTCTAAGCACTTTGGGGAGAGTTGTGTACTCCATGTCCTGAAGTGGCAGCCTATGGGGCTCAAAAGGTCCATGCCGCCTCATATAATTCGCAATCAGATTCGCTTCGTCGCGGGCTGCATCGTACGCAGGATCGTTGAATAAATCGACAGGCCCGATAAACTTCCCGTTAGCTATTTGAAATCCTGCCGCGACGACACGCGGAGGGCCATCAAAGCGAGTGCACTTTGCGTTTTCAAAAGCGACCGGCATGACAGGGCCATTATGACTGCCTCGCATCCAGCCACTGACGAGATGGGGGAACGTCCAGGGTTCCAGCACTTCGCCGAGGGCTGGCAATCCAGACTGAGACCGCACAAGCGCCACTGGATCGTCTTTGCCCACGTATTCGCCCGCGATTTCAAACAGCTTTTCGGTGCTCACTGCTGCGGCCGGTTCGTCAGATGGCAATTTTCCCCCTTCTTTTGGATAGACCCGCTTTATGACGTAGCGGCTTTTTGCGCCGATTAGTGCGAGCATATCATACATCTCAGCCGGACAATCCATGAAAACGCGCGTGTGATCTTTAATATCCCATATCTCGAATCTGAAGCCCGTATGCAAAGTAGGATCGATCACAAGTCCTGCAGTGTTGAAAGGATCGGCAAACATCCTAAAAATTGGAAGGTTGAAAGCGCCAGGCTCGGTTTTGTCCATCATGAATGCGATGAGAGGCTCGCCCGTTCGTTCTGTGAACTCAATTTCAGTAGCACCTGGACCCATCCCGCGTATGTTCCCTGAAAAAGAGTCTTTCAACATGTCTTGGCCGGCCCCATACAGCTTCAGGACTTTTGCAACGTCTGTGCACGCGGTAAAAATCTTCCAGGCAAGTCCGTGCACTTCTGCATCATTTTCGCCTTTGGAGTGTCCCATAAGAAGCTCAAGGTCGTCGCCCACACCCATAACCCTGAAATCGAAAATCGTGCCTGTTTGCACAGCTTCTCCAAGAATTTCCTCTGCCTTTTCGCAGAGGTGTGGGTGTACAGTCGCGTGTCCTGGAAACCCTCCAACGTCCGCTTTTATCAAGCTTATTGTTACCTTAGCCATAATTGACCACCGATGCTGATTTGAAAAATGTCGTCAGCCAAACTTTAATATACATCCCGCATATTTAACATTCACGAAAACAAATGGTCGGTTATTCTCCCTAAGTGCTACTTTGCTGATGTAGAAAGGTTTAAATTGAGAGATCTTATATTAAGAGCGGTGAGGTTTTCCTATCGCTAATTGTATAACGGTAGTTGAGCTGTTAGAGTACAGTATCAAAATATGTAGAGGGCTCGTAGCTCAGTTAGGCAGAGCACCTGGCTTTTAACCCAGAATTAGGAGAGACACCAGGCGGTCAAGGGTTCAACTCCCTTCGAGCCCGTCTTCTATCGCTGGCTAAACGACAAACGCAACAAATCTCGACGTAGCTGATAACAGAACAGATTGAACGACGCTCGGAGAATAAAGATCTGCTTTGCAGAATTTCGAATCCATTCATCTTTGTCCCTCTAGGATGCAGTTTGGAGGTGCGCATGAAAAACCTGAACGTTCTACAGCATGAAATGGTGCCTGAACACTCCATCATGTCTGACGAAGAAGTGCACGAGTTGCTAGCGCGATACGGCATCGAGCTCAAGCAACTGCCTAAAATATTGGTTACAGATCCTGCGTGCAAAGAAATTAAAGCACAAAAAGATCACGTAATAAGAATAAAACGCCGGAGTCTGACGGCGGACGAAGCCGTATCCTACCGTCTCGTAATCGACACAAAAATGGGGTGAGAATTTGATAGACAGAGAGCCAATATCCAGAAGCTATTTCACAAGAGACAAGATTGCGCAACATCACATCAACTCTTTTGACGATTTTATCGAGAGAGGGTTGCAGAAAATCATTGATGAACAGGCAGCTATCGATACGGATGTCCCCGGCCTTCTTGTGAAGCTTGGCCGTATTCGGGTTGATACGCCAAAAGTGCGCGAAGCAGACGGCTCGCTCGAGGAGCTTTACCCCACGGAAGCGCGACTTCGAAATATTACGTATGCCGCACCAATTTTTCTTGAAATGACCCTCATACAGGGAGACATCGAAAAAGAACCTGAGGAAGTCACAGTTGGACTAATGCCGATAATGGTGGGTTCGAAGGCATGCAACCTCTCAAGACTCTCCGACGGTCAGATGGTCAAGCTGGGCGAAGATCCAGCGGATCCCGGCGGATACTTCATCGTCAGCGGATCAGAGCGGGTAATAATAACCCTCGAGGATCTCGCACCGAACAAAATCTTTGCTGAGTATGATGAACGCTATGGGGGACGCATAGAGGTCGCTAAAGTTTTTTCACAGCGCAGAGGGTACAAAGCGCTGGTTATGGTAGAAAGGGGGCGTGACTCGATTCTTGAGGTCTCATTCCCCTCAGTTTCCGGGCGAATCAACTACATAATGCTTGTCAGAGCGCTTGGTCTCGTGACTGATCAAGACATTGTCCAATCTATATCCGACGATCCTGAAATCATCAAATTCATGTTGGAGAACATCGAGGAGGCCGAAGACTTTCCGCAAGACGCAGAAGAGTCGCTTGAACCATACCACCAAAGAATTCAGGAATTATCAATGAAAAGGCTCGGCGAGAAAGTTGCTGCGGGCCAAGCTACCGAATATCAGGCGAAAAGGTCTAATTATGTTGTCGATCGGTATCTTCTGCCCCATTTAAATGATCCTCTTCTCTCCGAGGAAGAAGCCCGACTAGTCAAAGCGCACTTTCTCGGGAGAATGGCGGAAGCATGCTTCAAACTTGCTCTGCACAAACGCGGAGAAGATGACAAAGACCACTACGCTAACAAGCGTTTGAAACTCGCTGGCGATCTGATGGAAGATCTCTTTCGCGTGTCGTTTAGTCGACTTACAAGAGACATTAAGTACCAGCTTGAGCGAGCGGACATGAGAAACCGTGAACTCAATGTGTTGACTGCCGTGAGGGCAGACGTCTTAACAGAGAGGCTCACCCACCCCCTTGCCACTGGGAACTGGGTCGGGGGGCGAACAGGCGTGTCGCAGCTCCTTGACCGAACCGACTATATGGCGATGTTATCGCATTTGAGAAGGGTAATTTCACCGCTGTCTCGAGCGCAGCCTCACTTTGAAGCCCGTGACCTGCACCCGACTCAATGGGGCCGCATCTGTCCGAGTGAGACACCAGAAGGCCCAAACTGTGGGCTCGTAAAGAACTTTGCCCAGCAGGTCGAACTTTCAACCGCTCTGGAAGACGAAACTACTGTCCTGTCTGCACTAGAAGAGCTTGGTTATACGCCCATCGGACAAGAAGTGGTGTCGGAGGTTGAAACTGATGAGTGAAGCGAGGATTTACCTTGATGGCGCCCTTAAGGGAACGCACAGCAATCCAAGACAATTTGTTGACCAATTTCGAACAAAACGAAGACGCGGAGAGCTTCCGCATCTGATAAATATTGCTTATCACGAAGACACGAACGAAATCAATATAAACACGGATTCTGGCAGAGCCCGTAGGCCACTTATAATTATCGAGCGGGGAGCACCGCTCATTTCCGAAGAGCACATCCAGAAGCTCAAGCAAGGAGAATTTTCTTTTGATGATTTGATAGAGAACGGACTCATTGAGTACATCGATGCCGAAGAGGAAGAGAATATCTACGTTGCTGTCGCGCCCGAAGATCTAACAAGTGAACATACGCACCTCGAGATCGATCCCTCGCTCATTTTGGGAATAGCTACGGGGTTGGTCCCATACCCGGAGCATAATGCATCGCCGCGCAACACAATGGGGGCGGGAATGATAAAGCAGTCGTTAGGCGCTTCGTGCGCCAACTGGAAGCTCAGACCTGACACCCGCTCGCACTATTTACATTATCCACAGCTCGGAATCGTAAAAACTAACGCAATGGAAGCGGTAGGCTTTGACGACAGGCTTTCAGGACAGAACTTCGTTGTCGCCGTCCAATCCTACGAGGGCTACAACATTGAAGACGCCCTCATTATCAACAAGAACTCGATCGAACGAGGACTTGGCAGGAGCCACTTTTTCCGTACTTACGAAGCTGAAGAACGCCGATATCCCGGGGGGCAAGAAGATAAGTTTGAGATACCTGACGCGGAAGTTCGCGGCGCCCGAGGCCCTGAAGTTTATGCAAACCTAGACGAAGACGGTTTCGTCAATCCAGAAGCCGAAGTGCAACCAAATGATGTACTCGTAGGAAAGACGAGCCCGCCAAGATTTCTCGAAGAGCCGACAGAGCTTGGTGGCATTAGCACCCAAAAAAGACGTGAAACCTCTGTCACGATGCGTTCGAACGAAAGTGGCGTTGTAGACGCAGTCATCATTACGGAAGGCGAGAACGGATCCAGATTAGTCAAAGTTAGAACCAGGGATCAAAGAGTACCAGAACTAGGAGACAAGTTCGCTTCGAGACACGGACAGAAGGGTGTAATCGGGCTCATCGTACCGCAAGAGGACATGCCATTTACCGAAGACGGGATCGTTCCTGATCTGATCATCAATCCTCACGCGATCCCATCGCGAATGACCGTGGGCCACGTTTTGGAAATGATAGGCGGAAAGGTCGGGAGTCTAGAAGGAAGGCGGATAAATGGGACTGCGTTTTCTGGCGAACCTGAAGTCACTTTGAGGGCGGCGTTGAAAAGAAACGGCTTCTCGCATACGGGGAAAGAGGTACTGTACGACGGAATCACGGGCGAAAAGCTGGCAGCTGACATGTTTATCGGCCTGATCCTTTACCAAAAGCTGCACCACATGGTGTCAGAAAAACTGCACGCGCGATCCCGTGGACCCGTCCAAGTGCTAACGCATCAACCGACCGAAGGTCGAGCGCGCGAAGGAGGATTACGGTTCGGCGAGATGGAGCGAGATGTAATGATAGGTCACGGCGCAGCTTTGGCGTTGAAAGAGCGACTCGTCGACGAATCGGACAAAGTTGAGGAGTATGTATGTACTACGTGCGGGATGATAGCCACTTTTGATAAACGTCGTAACGTGGTCTATTGCCCCAGTTGCGGAGCAGATACCGATATCTACAAAGTTGAAATGAGCTACGCTTTCAAATTGCTGCTGGATGAGATGAAGGCCCTTGGTATTGCCCCACGCCTTGAACTAGAGGACGCGGTCTAATCGGGAGGATCACATGAGTAGCCCTAAACGAATCGGAAAAATCAAATTTGGATTGCTGTCACCAAAAGAATATCGGAAGATGAGTGTAACGAAAGTTATTACTGCCGACACTTATGACGATGACGGTTTCCCCATTGAAATGGGCCTTATGGATCCTCGGCTAGGAGTCATAGACCCAGGCCTTCGATGCAAGACATGTGGTCAGCGTGCGGGCGAATGCCCTGGCCACTTCGGCCACATCGAACTTGCCGCCCCCGTAGTCCACGTTGGATTTGCAAAGCTTATACGTAAAACACTTAGAGCCACGTGTCGCCGCTGCGGACACTTGTTGCTCGACGAGATGCAGCAGCACGAATTCCTTCTCAAAATGCACGAACTGAAGGACAAGAATTACTCCACTGAAGAGACCGTTAAAAACGTTATCAAAGAAGCGCGAAAAACAACCACGTGCCCTTACTGTGCTGAACAGCAGAAGGAGATAAAGTACGAAAAGCCGACTCGCTACGTTGAAGATAGTCACAAACTGATGCCGGCAGACATCCGCGATAGATTTGAACGGATACCGGATAGCGACACTGAACTGCTCGGTCTCGACGCAAGTAACGTACGTCCGGAATGGATGATACTAACAGTCTTGCCTGTGCCGCCTGTAACGACGCGACCTTCTATCACACTTGAAAACGGACAAAGATCCGAAGATGACCTGACGCACAAGCTTGTTGACATCATCAGAATAAACCAGCGATTTCAAGAGAATCGCGAGGCAGGCGCACCACAACTCATTATCGAAGACCTGTGGGAACTCTTGCAATATCACGTCACTACATTCCTTGATAACGAAGTGTCAGGGGTGCCCCCCGCAAGACATCGCAGCGGGAGGCCTTTGAAAACGCTCTCGCAAAGACTTAAAGGCAAAGACGGGCGATTCAGAGGGAGCCTCTCAGGTAAAAGAGTGAACTTCTCGGCACGAACTGTCATTTCCCCCGACCCCAACCTCAGTGTGAATGAAGTGGGCGTTCCTGAAACTATCGCCCACGAGATGACCGTGCCTATTATTGTGACGCCGCGGAATATTGACGACTTGCAGGAGTATATTAAGCGCGGCCCGCTTAACCACCCGGGGGCGAACTACGTAAAACGACCTGACGGGAAACGCGTGAAGGTTACAGACAAGAACGGAGACGAGATCGCTGAGACAGTTGAAAACGGGTGGATCGTCGAAAGACAGCTGAAGGACGGGGATATTGTCCTTTTCAACAGACAGCCATCACTCCACCGAATGAGCATCATGGCTCATAGAGTCAAAGTGATGCCTTTCAAGACTTTTCGACTAAACCCAGCCGTATGCCCACCGTACAACGCCGATTTCGACGGTGACGAAATGAACCTGCACGTGCCGCAAACCGAAGAAGCGCGCGCCGAAGCACGCATCCTTATGCAAGTAGAGGAAAACATCCTCTCCCCAAGGTTCGGCGGCCCGATTATTGGCGGGATACACGACCACATTTCCGGGCTCTTTTTGCTTACCCAAAAAGGTACCAAATTTACGAAAAGCGAGGTCTACGAGCTTCTCAGGAAGTGCACTGTTGAAAAACCGCTCCCCACACCTGCAATTGTAGAAGAAGACGTAGCCTATTACAGCGGCAAGCAGGTGTTCAGTCAAGTACTCCCAGAGCAGCTAAATCTGACACTCAAGGCCAAGAAATGCGTCATGCACGCAGTATGCCTCAAAACTGACTGTGAAATAGACGCATACGTAAAGATTGAAGCAGGCAACTTGATTTGTGGCATAATTGATGAAAAATCAATTGGGGCCTTTAGCGGCGCAATACTGGATGGCATAATCAGGGAATACCATGATACTGGTTTCACAGAGGCGTCGCGATTTCTAGATAACGCTACTAAACTTGCGATAAGAAGCATCATGGCGTTCGGGTTCAGCTTCGGAATTGATGACGAAGATGTTTCTCAGCAGGCACAATTGGAAATAGAAGAAATCATGGAAAAAGCGGAAGAGCGCGTCTCGGCACTAATAAATGCTTATGAATTCGGAGAGCTTGAATCTATGCCTGGTCGGACGCTTAACGAAACTCTAGAGATGAAAATAATGCAAGAACTCGGTCGCGCAAGAGATAAGGCAGGAGAAATTGCGGGGAAGAACCTCGGATTTGCAGGCGAGCTAGCACTTGACAATTCGGCTGTCGTGATGGCTGTTTCCGGAGCGCGCGGGTCAATGTTGAACCTCACGCAGATGGCCGGCAGCGTAGGTCAACAGTCAGTGAGAGGTGAGCGGATCAAACGAGGATACTATGATAGAACGCTGCCTCATTTTCGAAAAGGCGACCTTGGTGCTGATGCGCGCGGCTTCGTCAGGTCGAGTTACAAGAAGGGCCTGACGCCGACAGAATTCTTCTTTCACGCTATTGGAGGGAGGGAGGGACTTGTCGACACGGCAGTTAGGACGTCTCAGTCTGGATACCTCCAAAGACGGCTCATAAACGCGCTCCAAGACCTAGAAGTGGAATATGACGGGACAGTGCGATCTGGAGAGAAAGTGGTTCAGTTCGTTTACGGGGAAGACGGCATTGACCCCACTAAGAGCAACTATGGGAAATCCGTCAACGTACAGAAAATCGTACAGGACGTCATTGAAAAACACGGGAGCGGGTGAATTCGATGGATCTTCAAGAAGCAATAAGTGGGCTCAAATTGCCTTTGAACGTAAGAAACGATCTATTTGCAGAGTTAAATAGCTTGCAGCTGTCCGAAAACGAAATCACTGAGATACTTCAAGCGACTCAAGACGAGTACGCAAGATCAAAAGTGGAACCGTGTGAGGCCGTTGGAACGATCGCAGCCCAGTCAATCGGAGAACCCGGAACGCAAATGACAATGAGGACGTTTCACTACGCAGGGGTAGCTGACATAAATGTTACGCTTGGACTTCCAAGGCTCATAGAAATAGTCGACGCTCGGAAAGTACCTGATACACCGATGATGACGATATATCTCGAAGCCGAGAGCGCGAATGACCGAGACAAAGCCTTGCAATTTGGCTGGGAGATTGAAGCGACGCGGGTAAGCGACATTGCAGATATCCTTACTGATACTGATGAGATGCAGATCTATGTAGAATTTGATGACCGGGTTATGCAACAGCGCGGTGTCGATTTGGACGCCGTTGTGACTAAACTTCAGGCGCTTCAGGATGTCGATGTTCGCGTTGATGGATCTAACGTCGTATTGAGCCCTTCAGTCAAGCGCTACAGAGCGCTGCTTCAAATCGTAGAAAAAGTTAGGACAATGGTCATTAAAGGCATCGAGGATATTAAACGGGTCGTCGTACGAAAAGAAGGCAAGGAGTACGTTCTCTATACAGAAGGTTCGTCTTTAAAAAAGGTGATACCGCTGGCGCACATTGACGCGACCCGAACGAGGACAAATAACATTAACGAGATGCATGAGGTTTTGGGTATCGAAGCAGCCCGGAACTCCATCATCGAAGAGGCAATGAGCACGTTGCGTGAGCAAGGGCTGACAGTTGATGTTAGGCATATAATGCTTGTGGCAGATATGATGACGGTTGATGGCGAAGTGAAACAAATTGGGCGGCACGGTATTGCAGGAGAAAAAACGAGTGTGCTGTCGCGAGCTGCTTTTGAAGTCACCGTGAATCACTTGCTCGATGCCGCCGTCCGCGGCGAGACAGACGAGCTTGCTGGGGTCACCGAGAACGTGATTGTGGGCCAGCATATTCTACTCGGAACTGGCGACGTTAAGCTAATCGCAAAAACGAGCAAAGCATAAATTCTGAGGCAAAAATGGAGCTAGATATCGCTAAATCCTTAAGAACGGCAATAAGAGACGGAACAGTCGCGGTAGGCGCAAAGAACACGCTTAAATCAATCCAGAAAGGCGACGCGCAGTTGGTTATCCTGGCCTCTAACTGTCCGCAATGGTTTCGCGATATAATATTATCAAGCGCTGTGCCTAATGCAAGTCTCGAGGTCAACAGCGTAGAATTAGGATCAGTTTGTGGAAAGCCGTTCACGATATCCGCCCTTTCGATCGTGGATCCAGGATCTTCAGACATTATGTCTCTAAGGGAAAAGGAGATAAATAATGACAGAAGTTAAGCTCACAACAGAAGGGATACGCTACATAGCCTTGTTTGAGAGTTTAACCCAAGCAATCGCCCGTGATTGCTATGTCGACGACGAGAACGATCGCGTGATATTCGTCGTCAAGAAAGGGGATATGGGCCTCGCGATCGGCAAGAATGGCAACAATATAAACAGAGTGAAAAGATCGGTAGGGAAACACGTCGAAATAGTCGAGTACTCCGATGAAGTCGACGAGTTCGTTGCCAATGCACTTCAACCCGTTTTCGTTAAGAAAGTACAAGTCGTTGTAAAAGAGAACAGGAAACTTGCCTACGTTGAAGTCATGTCCAAGGATCGTGGAATAGCGATTGGAAAAAACGGGAGAAACATTCAAAAAGCAAAATTGCTTGCGCAAAGGCACCACGGCCTAGCAGATGTGATTATTCAGTAGTTCCTTCAAACGAGGAGTCATCATGGGAAAGGGCATCTATTCGGCACGCAAACTGAAAAAAGACCACAAAGCGCTTCGATGGAGTGACAAAAACTTCAGCCGTCGCGTACTCCATCTGGACGAAAAAGCGAACCCGTTAGAAGGCGCACCGCAAGCACGAGGAATCGTGCTTGAAAAAGTCGGAGTGGAAGCAAAGCAGCCAAACTCAGCTATACGCAAGTGCGTCAGAATCCAACTGATCAAAAACGGACGACAAGTAACCGCCTTCTGCCCCGGGGTAGCAGCGACAAACTTCATCGACGAGCACGACGAGGTAACCGTGGAAGGGATTGGCGGCAGAATGGGTGGCTCAATGGGAGATATCCCAGGCGTGCGGTTTAAGGTCATAAAGGTGAACAACGTTTCTCTTGAAGAAATGGTCCGCGGCAGAAAAGAAAAACCAGTAAGGTAGGGACATGCCAACAGATAACAATAGCTTACCCTTCGGCAAGTGGGAGATTGCCGACATTCACGTTGAAGACCCAGGTGTAAAGCGCTACGTTCACTTTGAATCACCAGCAATTCACACCGGCGGAAAACACGCGCGCCAGCAATTCAACAAGTCAAACTTATCTATCGTCGAGCGGCTAACCAACAAACTCATGCGCGGAGCAGGCAACACGGGAAAGAAAATCAAGGCCTATGACACTGTAAAAAAGTCATTCGAAACAATAAACACGCGTACAAAGGAGAACCCGGTGCAGTTGCTCATTCAAGCCGTCGAAAATGCCGGACCTCGGGAAGAGACAGTACGATTGAGATACGGCGGCATATCGGTCCCAAAAGCTGTCGACACTGCGTCACAGCGGCGGGTCGATTTAGCGCTTATGTTCATCGCGCAAGGCGCTAAAAAGACTGCATTTAAAAGTAAACGCACCTTTGATGATTGTCTCGCATCAGAGATTATAGCTGCAGCAAAGAATGACGTACGAAGCTTCTCGATAAGCAAGAAAGAAGAAAAAGAACGAGTGGCTAAGGCAGCACGGTAGTGTAGTATTTTCGGCGAAGCACATGGTAAGCAGACAAAAAATGGTTGAGCGCGTCACAACGCTCATGGACCGCCCCGAAAATATACGCAACATAGGGATTGTAGCGCACATAGATCACGGCAAGACTACGCTTTCTGACAATCTGCTCGCCGGGGCAGGCATGATTTCAAAGGAGCTCGCTGGCACACAACTATTCATGGACTTTGACGAAGAAGAACAAGCGAGAGGTATCACAATCAACGCAGCGAACGTATCGATGGTTCACGAGTTTCTTGGGAACGAGTACTTAATCAACCTCATCGATACGCCGGGGCACGTAGACTTCGGGGGAGACGTCACGCGGGCCATGCGAGCGGTTGACGGAGCAGTCGTCGTAGTCGATGCCGTTGAAGGCACGATGCCCCAAACAGAAACAGTTTTGCGCCAAGCGCTAAAGGAAAACGTCAAACCAATTCTCTTCATTAACAAAGTCGACAGACTTGTCAACGAGCTCAAATTGGATCCGCAGGCTATGATGGGCAAGTTCGTCAATCTGATCAATCATGTGAACAAGCTGATCAAGGGGATGAGCGAGGAAAAGTTCAATGAGGGCTGGAAAGTTAAGGTCGATGATGGTTCTGTTGCGTTCGGATCCGCACTGTACAACTGGGCCTTAAGCGTACCTCAAATGGAAAAAACGAAGATCACATTCAAAGATGTATATGAATATTGTGCAAATGACAAGCAAAAAGATCTTGCAGACCGCAGCCCGCTTCATGAAATAGTGTTAAATATGGTCATCACGCACCTCCCAAATCCGCTGCAAGCGCAAAAGCAACGCGTCCCTGTCATATGGCACGGAGACAAGAACTCGGATGAGGGCAAAGCGATGTTGAGTTGCGACCAACACGGTCCAGTACAGTTCATGGTTACCGACATATCTATCGACCCTCACGCAGGCGAAGTCGCGACAGGGCGACTTTTTTCGGGATCGCTCGAGCGCGGACAAGAGCTTGCAGTTTCGGGCATGCCAAACAAAAATCGAATTCAACAGGTAGGCATATTTATGGGCGCAGAGCGGATCGAAGTTGAGCGAATTCCAGCCGGTAACATCGCGGCCGTCACCGGACTGCGAGACGCGATAGTGGGCTCGACCGTTTCTTCTCTAAAAGGCGTTGCTCCTTTTGAAAGCATTAAGCACGCAAGTGAGCCGGTAGTTACGGTTGCTATCGAAGCGAAGAACATGAGAGACTTGCCCAAGCTCGTTGAAGTGCTACGACAAGTCTCTAAGGAGGATCCGACGCTGCGGGTGACGATCAATGAAGAGACTGGAGAACACTTGATATCTGGCATGGGCGAACTGCACCTCGAGATAATTGCCCACAAAATCGAGAGAGATAAAAACGTACAAATCACCACGTCAGAACCGATTGTGGTATATAGGGAGACAGTTCAAGGCCGCGCGGGACCCGTCGAAGGCAAGTCTCCGAACCGGCATAACCGGTTCTACTTCGAAGTGGAAGCGTTACCGCGCGATGTAATTGCTTTACTAAAGGAGGGCGCCGTCAACATGAATGCCCCAGAAACTGAACGGCGAGCGATCTTAATAGAAGCGGGCCTCGAAAAAGATGAAGCGCGAAACGTCGCCGATGTCTTCGTATCAAACCTTCTCTTAGACCTGACCAAAGGCATCCAATATCTGCGCGAAACGATGGAACTGATTATAGAGGGATTCGAGGAAGCAATGAAGACCGGGCCATTAACACGAGAACCCTGTGAGGGCATAAAAGTGAAACTGGTCGATGTCACCTTACACGAAGACGCAGTCCATCGAGGTCCTGCGCAAGTCATACCTGCCGTTAGATCGGCGATATTCGCGGCCATCCTGATGGCCAAGGACGTGGTACTTGAACCGATGCAGAAGGTTTTTATCAGCGTCCCCCAAAGCCTGATGGGAAGTGCGACGCAACAAATACAAGCAAGGCGCGGTCAAATATTGGATCTCGATTCTGAAGGCGACACGGTAGTTGTGGTTGGTAAAACCCCAGTCGCCGAAATGTTTGGTTTTGCTGGAGATTTGCGATCAGCGACAGAAGGCCGCGCTATATGGAGCACGGAGTTCCTCGGATTTGAGGTGTTGACACAAAGCTTACAACTAGAGATAGTAAAAGAGATAAGGCAGAGAAAAGGCCTAAAAGCTGAGCTGCCAAAACCACACGACTTCATAGGCTGAAAGGAGGAAAGAACAAAAATGGCTGCAAAGCCCCATTTAAACTTAGCAATGATAGGTCACGTTGACCACGGCAAGAGCACATTAGTTGGAAGGCTGCTGTTCGAGACTGGCAATGTAGGTGCGCACATAATTGAGTCATACAAGAAAGAGGCAGAGGCAAAGGGCAAAGGATCCTTTGAGTTTGCCTGGGTAATGGACTCGCTCAAGGAAGAACGCGAACGCGGCGTCACAATCGACATAGCACACCAGCGATTCGATACCGAAAACTACTACTTCACTATCGTCGACTGTCCCGGTCACCGTGACTTCGTAAAGAATATGATCACCGGAGCATCACAGGCTGATGCTGCGATATTAGTGGTTGCAGCGCCTGATGGTGTAATGGCTCAAACAAAAGAGCACGTCTTCCTTGCACGCACACTCGGAATCAATCAGCTGATCATAGCGATCAACAAAATGGATGCTTCAGATTTTAGCGAGAAGCGGTTCAATGAAGTCAAAGACGAAGTAGGAAAGCTACTGAAAACAGTTGGGTACAAGGAAGAAGACGTTCAGTATGTCCCAGTTTCGGCGTTTAAAGGCGATAACGTAACCAAACTCAGTGACAACATGCCGTGGTACGGCGGTGAGACGCTGTTACAGGAGATCAACAAGTTCAAAGTTCCTGAAAAACCGGTCAAATTACCTCTCAGATTACCCATACAGGACGTATACACGATCTCAGGTATCGGGACGGTGCCCGTTGGCAGAGTCGAAACGGGCACAATGAAGCGGGGAGACAAGGTAATATTCGAGCCCGCAAATGTCCGAGGGGAAATTAAATCAATAGAAATGCATCACGAAGAGATCCCAGAGGCCACTCCAGGAGATAACGTAGGTTTCAACGTCCGGGGAGTTGCTAAGAAGGATATTAAGCGCGGTGATGTCACCGGTCATCAAGACACGCCACCAAGTGTCGCGAAGGAATTTACGGCCCAGATCGTCGTTTTGCAGCATCCAAGTGCGATAACTGCGGGCTACACGCCCGTGTTCCATGCGCACACTGCGCAGGTGGCATGCACCTTTACGGAAATCAAGGCAAAGCTTGATCCTAGAACTGGTCAAGTAAAACAGTCCAACCCAGACTTCATCAAAACAGGCGATGCAGCCATCATACAAGTCCGGCCGACAAAGCCATTGGTGATAGAGAAGGTAAAAGAGATACCGCAATTGGGCCGCTTTGCCATTCGGGACATGGGACAAACTATCGCAGCGGGCATGTGCATCGACATAATCCCTCGGTAACGTCACGTGATTGAATGCAAAAAGCAAGAATAAGGCTTTCAGGAACGAGCCCGGAAATGCTTGATCACGTTTGTGAACAAGTTAAGAGCATAGCCGACAGGACGGGAGTCAACCTGTCCGGGCCAGTCCCTCTTCCCACGAAAAGGCTCAAAGTACCGACGCGAAAAAGCCCCGACGGCGAAGGGACGGCCACATGGGAGCACTGGGAAATGCGCGTCCACAAACGACTTATCGATCTTGATGCTGATGAGCGCGCGCTTCGGCAACTCATGAGAATACAAGTCCCGAAAGATATCAACATCGAAATAGTACTGGAAGGGTGATGGTCTCGCCCATTCAAGCTGATTTTGCTTGAAAAATGTGCGAGCCGAAGCAATTGTACCGGACGAGTAGATGGCCGAGGTAGCCAAGTGGACTACGGCGCCAGCCTTGAGCGTTCCTCTTAGGTTCAATGAGAGCTGGTGAGGCTTCTGCCTCGCAGGGGTTCAAATCCCTTCCTCGGCGCTTCTATTTTCTAATGTGTTTTTCCCTTTTCCCACGGCTTGATGATGCACAGCCGTTTGTTCACTTCATCTATTTCAACGATCGAATAACTTATGCCGCGTCTGTCGAGAAAATCTATGAAAAAGTCCTCGAAGTACGCGGATTTGTCCTCGTTAAATCTGGTCGCGGCAAAAACAAATGCCATTATATTCTGACAGAAGCGCGAAGCTAGATAGTAATAGTCGTTATCCGAAATGTGGTATTTGACGGCTGATTTTTCTTTTGCCTTCTCACGTCTGAGCAACGCCATACTCTAGCCAGGCACGTTTCTGTACCTACCACCACGTCCTGCGTTTAAAAACATATGTTCTCGACGGTATGCAGAACCAAGCATTTGGGTGCGAGCAATCAGCACAACGACGCAGGGTCGCCATCTCGTAGAACTATCGGAAAAGCAAGCCGTTACTCGAAGCACAAAAACGGCCGAATCCTCAAAGTTTCTGGTACGTTCGAAGCTTTAAAACTAGCCCACGCCAGCATCAGTCGCAAAACCTATCCGATGGTTATTAAATACCAACGATTCATATTTAGTTCAAATGAGCGATAAAATCAGGTTTGTAATACCTAAGGGCAGCTTGGAGGAGCAAACAATCAAGTTCTTAAAGCTAGCAGATTTAGAAGTCATTCGAAAGAGTCCGAGGGATTACAGCCCAACAATCAAAGATTTCAGAATCAGTACTGTAAAAGTACTGAGACCTCAAGAAATCCCCCAATACGTTGCAGCCGGGTACTTCGACCTTGGCATAACGGGACTTGACTGGGTGCGCGAGACCGAAAGTGAGGTCCGAATCATCGCGGAACTGCGCTACAGCAAGACCGGATCGGAAAAGGTCAAAATAGTACTCGCAGTCCATGAACAATCAGCCATAAGATCGCCTCTTGATTTGAAGCCAAGCAGCAGGATTTCGACAGAATATCCAAATCTAGCAAAGCAGTATTTTGAGCAGATGGGGGTCTCCGTTGACATATTCTTGTCATACGGCGCCACCGAAGCTAAGGTCCCAGATATCATGGACGGCATAGTCGAGCTAACCGAAACCGGTGAGACCCTCAAAAGAGGCGGCCTCAAGGAGATCGACGTCATTCTCGAGTCATCGACCGTGCTTATTGCCAACGAGGGTAGCTACGTAGCGAAGCGACGCTCAATAGACGGCATTAAAACGCTTATATTGGGCGCTATAGACGCCCAAAACAGGGCTCTAGTCAAAATGAATGTGCCTGAAAAAAAGCTTGAAGAGATTATAGCAATCTTACCTACAATGAAAGCCCCCAGCGTCGCGAAGTTGTATAATGCAGACTACTACGCGGTTGAATCAGTAGTATCCAAAGAACAAATCAATGAGCTGATTCCCAAGCTGAAGCAGCACGGAGCGGAAGATATTTTAGAATTGTCCATCAGCAAGATCGTAGACTAGCCGGCTCTATCCGATGAAGATGAACAAGATAACAATAGCGCCCCGGATACGGATGCGCGCTTGCGCATTGCTAGTGCTCGTTGCATTAACCCTGACCGCGAGCGTAGCTGGTTGTGTGACTGAACAGCCAAACAACGGGAGCACGCCTACAATCAATCTGGTCAACGTCACGCATACCTATTATTACACTTACAACGGCACGCCGTACCTCACAGGTATCATCAAAAACATCGGAACAGTGAACGTCGTGGACATAAACCTTCAAGCTGAAGGATACGCAAACAACACGACGTACGAGCGAGGCTACGCAGGTCCGGAAACCGGAGTCAATTCAACCATTCTCCCCGGGGAGACCGCACCGTTTATGATCAAAATGTTGCCAGTGGTATCCGGCGGTGCTAGCTCCACCCCTCTCAATCAAACACAAGTTACATCAACAAACTTGAAAGCAGCGACCGCTACGCGAAATATCACCTCCAATAATTCAAAAACTCAAACTAGCACGCAGGCAGCGAAAAAGTACAATTTACGCTACATGATACTGCCACCCGACTATAAACTCTCAAACGAAAACCCGTATCTACTGGCGATCGCAGACTACAAAACCTATGTCCTCAACCGGACAATTAGCGGCCTCAGCGGAGAAGTTTACAACGGGGGGACCGAGAACGTCAACTCCTCGGTTGTAGCGGTCGCACTTTATAATAAAGACGGGAATGTTCTAGGCGTTTTTGTAGGCAAGCCGCAAGGAGAGCTGACTCCAGAAAAGACGACGCTATTTCAAATCAATATACCGCGCAATTTTTCAATTTCGTTAGCAGAAGTAGCTAGAACCCAAGTATATGCGTACGAGTTCACTAGTTGACGCTCATATCTGGCTAACGAGAACCGCGTCGTCGACGACCTCGATTCTTAGTTCTCCCTCGTAACGTTTTGTCTTAAAAACCGACTCGCACACACGAATGGGCAAAAAGACTTCTATGTTGTCTTCATCCCTCGTATAAGTTCCGACAACGCCTCCACGCGTTGCTTGTTCTGCTCCTGTAGTTTCGACCAGCTTTATCGTTTCTTCTTTGATATTGGTAGAAACGCTCCCTGATGATTTGTTTAGTGGAAATGCGCGCCCTATGCAAAACGTCTCTATGCATTTTGTAGGTATTACTATCGTTGTAGAACCTTTGTCACAGCGATAGCGCACTTTACCCATCAACATGATGCTTTATGCAACCCCATACGATGAAATACTGCGCTCACGTATTTATAGCAATCTCAATGAAAGACAACCAAATGCGAAAGAATTGAGCCCAAAGTAGGCCCCGACGGGAGCGCCTTCGAATCGGTTCCACCCATCACTAACTAATACGTAAATCCTTATCAAAGAAGTGAAGTTCGAATTTTGGGCCAAGTTTCTTTAGAGCATCTTCTGTTTTGTGTCTCGTTTTTTCCGGCAAGATCAAAACGATTCGGTCAACGTCCAAGCTCTTCAGCTGAAGCCATTTCGCAATGAGCTCGTCCGTTATCTCTACCCCGACCTCGACTTCCGAAATTAGCGTGGGTGTATCGCTTGCTAGAAATGGTTTGACGCTATAAACGTCGTAGGCGAGGAGGTCTGGGTATACTTCATCGATGCTAGCAACATTTTTACCCGCTATATTCATGACAACTTTGTATTTTTTAAATATGGTCTTGCCAGCTTTCTTAACCAATTCGTCGTGAATGGCCTCTGGTTTCGAAGCGCTCAACGCAGACATGTTTGCCATATTAAGCTCTGTCACTACATACGTTTTTTGGCGTTATTCTCCTTCAAATTCTCCTGATGAATGCCACCTAAGTTTCTCGCTTGACACACACGGCAAAGCGATGTGCGGCACGCGCATCTCGGCCCAGCAATTTTCTATTGTGCGCATGTTTTTGACTTAGGATGGCGTAACAAAAAAATTTCACTACATAGGTATTTATCGAAATCTTTGAGAGTTCACTTTGTTCTTCGCAGAGGTGTCCTTAATGCGCATAGACGAAATGAATAAAAAAATACTGTATCTCTTGCAGCAAGATGGGAGGATGACATACAAAGACATCGCCAAAGCGATAAACAGGTCAGAATCAACAGTACGCGACAGGATATCTATAATGGAAGACGAAGGCGTAATAAAGGGATATTCGGCAATTGTTGACCGAGGAAAAGTAGGATTGCATTGTTGTGCCCGCCTCTTTGCAAAGGCCCGTTTGGAAGAGCTCGACTCTTTGTCGAAAAAACTAGCAGAATTCGAGAATATTTTTCAAATAGACCACGTCAGCGGCGACCATAATTTGCGGTTCACTGTTGCGGCTCACGACTACTCCCAGCTCAAAAGGGTGATCAACACCCAGATAGCAAATCTGCCGCTTGAGATAATTCAGATAGATATTATAATGAAATCGCTCAAAGAGGGGGGGCCTCTAAAACTCCAGTAAGAGCACCGAACACCTTATTTGCAAAGTCGCAGAGGCGCTGCGCAACTGCTTTTCTGATGGCCCGCTAAGGCCTAGCGGCGGCAGTGGGAATACATTGTGTTAGGCGGAGCTAACCACGTGAAGAAGCACAAGTACAAAATGCCAAGAGGCATGCGATACTCCTCACTGGTCGAAAGAGCCCAATTTTATTGCAACGAGTTCAATGCGAAGGCACTACGTCATTGGCAGCCTTTCCGAAAAAACACAGTAATCTCATTCTTGGTTGGCAAGTACACGCGACTCTACCTCAAACAATTTGAGGACATTAAAAACGACGTGGTCGTGATTGATGATTACTGCAACCTTCGAGGTATGCGAGAATACCTCTTGAAATATCTTCCCGAAGGGGTCTACTATGACACAAATCACTATGAAGATCTAGACATATGCAGAGGCTGCCCAGAGTGCTACAAGGCCGACAAGTGTCTTGCTTGCAAGCATTACGTCGGACAAGAACTTGTTTTTGATTTGGACCCCGAAAACGTATATTGTCCAGTCCACGGCGACCTAGATCAGAAGATGAAGGCGCATCAGGGCCGCATGCTATGTTTGATAGAGTTCAGGATCTTGAGAAAGCAAACAATTTTGATGTATCGCGAGCTTAAACAAACGTATTCCAAACTGCGCATTGTCTATTCGGGGCGCGGCTTTCACATCCATGTGTTAGACCGTGACACTACATACTTAACGCGTGCAGAACGAAATTCATTAGCAAACGCGTATGCACAAAGGTTCCCAATTGACGAATGGGTCACTACCGGGAACATCAAACTAATACGACTTCCCTATACTCTGCACGGGATGATATCAAGAGTCTGCGTCCCAATAGAGCCCAGTGAACTGGAGTTTTTTGATCCAGTCAACTACCGACCAGCCAGGCCTCGTTTCTTGACGTTTGAATGAAACTAAAAAGTCAAGCGACGGGAATATATTCAAACAACTCCAAGGTTATTTTCCGCCTTTCACTTCTTCGCGTTTATAGTACTCCTCCTTATTTTCCGTCTTGCCCTTAACTTCTTTGCCTTTGTAGTATCCCTCTTTCTTTTCTTCTTTACTGTTCATGCGCACCAAGTAAACTGACATTTTTCTAGTATAAAAAAAATGCGCCAATTTTGCACCCGTTAGAACCAGAGGGCCTGCCAGAATGCCTGAAAAGCGCTTTAAGCACGTTCTTGGGCCTCCAAAAACTGTGGGCTTCCGAACATCGTCTCATCCAAATCCCAAGAAGGTGGCGGCTTACGATGTAACTCAAAATCTGCTGCACTTTCGTGGCGTAGCTGCACTAAATGACTCTACTCTGGCAAAAAAAAGAGAATGCGCGCGAGGTTTATCAGGCACTAGAAAGTTGCAGTTCAAAAGCTGACAGCGCTTGCCTGTACTTATTTTTCCATTTTTTTACCTGTTTCTGATCTATGTTTGCGTTCTCTTTGGCTCTTAGACCTAATGTAAAAACGTTCCACGCATCTTCAACGATACGACGAACGTATCCTATGTTAGGCCTGGACGCCAATTCTGTTTGAATCATATCGATTGCATGCTCAAAGGAAGAATATAATTCGTTGTACCTATCTTCAAAGTCCTCACCGACGACACGAGCCAGCAGCTTAAAGAGACTCTCTAGGTCTCTTTCATCTGGGGCCTCCTTTCGTGCCAGGTTCTGCAGTTGATTAAGTATCGTGACTAGAGCCTTGTGCATTTGGCTCGGCGAGTATTCATAAATAACGTCAAGTTTCGTGTATCGTGCCAGGGTATCAACGTTTAAAGTAAGCAAAATGGAGTCGCTGAATGACGACTCGTAACCGTCGAATATCAATATCGTATCCTTCCATTCGTCAAATGAAGCTATAACTTGCTGGGTTTTTCTTACGCGCGTCACATTAAAGATTCGAGGGGCGCCGCGCCCATATACGACCGGCCCGGTCTTGTACCAATAATAAGGGAGCTGCAGTTCAAGTCTTCTTTTTTCGCAATCTTTGTGAATTTGAAACAGAATCCTGTAAAATCGTGATGGCGTCAGTGTGTGATGCCCCTCCTCGCGTTTTGGCGCTGCGCCTTCCAACTTCGCTAATATCTGCGGAGGAACACACGGCGTATGTTGGAACTTGTCAATAGTGTGCAGCATGGTGTAAGCCAACAAGGGGTTCTTGCCGACCTCATGGACGTAGTCGAGCTCTCTCACACCATTAATCTCTAGTGCGTCATGTGCCAAAAAAGCTCTCTTTCCGAATCGGAGGCTGAGTACAAAAAGTCGTTCGAAGCTGCGCGAGTCCTCTCGACCTCCCCTTGGTTTTTATGAAATACCCAATAAAAGTGCACGCAAGACTTTGAAGGAAGGAATGAATCTCAATCAAATCGTAATATTTGATCTCTACGAACGCACCCTCTCACACTGCAGCTCGGCAGATAGGCACTGAAATCTACCAACAGCGAAACAGCGCAGACACGAAACACAGGACGAACGCTGAATCGGCTCCCTGATTTACCCTTTAGACCTAAATGCTACTGAGACACAAGCTGAATTGATTACGGAACAGGCAATTCGACGCGAGTTAAACGAGCTTTTATTCAAACGAAAAGAAGGTGCCTATGAAGTATCTGACGAACCGCGCGATACATTATTCTTGAGCCGAATTACGAGTAAGAACTTCTGAGCCCTAGAGTTTCGATCGTTATTTACTGTCCATTTCGTAGATTTCTGACTCCTTTGGCAGGATTTCTGTTTGTCTTTTTCTCTTTCTTTCCATTTTTTTCTTCCACTCTTCAGGGGTTAGCTGTTCCTCAGGTTGTGTCGAATCCATGGTGAAAAGTCAGCGTTTCGATATAAACTGCTTGTCCTCCACAGGTGGAGCCGCAGAGGAGAGTGTCAGACGCCACAGCTATTTTTAACATCGAAGCCTTTCTTCGGAAAGCTTAAAGTATTGCCTGCATTTTATTGTTGAACTCGGAGCCAAGCAATGTCACCAAACGTAAAAGAGAGTGATTCCGGAGATGATTTACCGGACCAGGTCGCATCGCAGTTGCGGATGATAGAAGTAATGCACGACCTCACCCTTACAAATCTGACAAGCATCGCGAGGATAATCATTGCAAACGTCAAAAACAAGAGCCAAGCACTGCAGGTCTGTACGGCAATCAATACGTGGATTGCTATTAACGGAATGCAAGGAAACGTAACCGTGCCCGAACCTTTGGTAAGAAGATATGTTAGAAAAGTAACGTCGTAGCGCATGTGACCACAAAAAAGCTCACTTAATCACGTCGACCGATTTACAAAGACAAAGACACAAATTTCTTTGACTAGAGCGAATCCTGGATTACAGAATAGCTGTTAACCACCGCACTATGCTGAAGGTACTCTTTCTCGGTACAAGCGGCTCAATGCCAACGGTCGCTAGAAATCTTCCTTCCATCCTGATAAAGCGAGATGGCGAAACCATCCTCTTTGACTGTGGCGAAGGAACGCAACGCCAGATGATGCGTTGCCGCACCGGAATCCACCTATCCTCCATATTTATAAGTCACTGGCACGCTGACCATTTCCTTGGTTTGCCAGGATTGATTCACACTATGTCCTTTCTGAACCGGAGCGACAAGCTAAACGTATATGGGCCTCGGTGGGGGGGTATTCCATACTTGCTTGCACTTATTAATCCCCAGTTTCAGGTAGATTTCGTGGAAGTCGCGCCAGGAGATATGATAGAACTAGGCTCATTCTCTATGCGCGTCTTCGCTGTTGATCACGGGATAGGCGCATGCGGTTACGTTTTTGAGGAGCACGAACGGCCTGGTAAGTTTGACAGAAGAAAAGCAGAAGAGCTTGGATTGAAGCCTGGACCACTGTATAAAACCCTCCAAAACGGCGAATCAGTGCTTATCGGAGATCATGTCGTAACGCCAGAACACGTGATCGGACCGAAGCGTCCAGGCAGGAAAATCGTCTACACAGGAGATACGCGTCCTTCTGATACGGTTGTGCAAGCTGCGGAAAACGCCGACTTACTTATTCACGAAGCAACGCTAGCTGGAGACCTAGACGCATACGCAAATGCCGTCGGCCATTCGACGGCATCCGAAGCAGCTCAAATAGCGCGCAAAGCGGACGTGGTTAAGCTAATTCTAACTCACATAAGCTCTCGGTACTCAAATACGGCGCCTTTGTTGGCAGAGGCGCGACTCATCTTCCGCAACACATATGTTGCAGAGGATCTGCTTGAGATAGAGGTGCCGTACAGAGATCAGCTCGACTGAGAGACGATTCGATGCAATTGGCGGACACCTCAAGCGGTAATGCGCTGCAGATACTTCAAGCTTCGAACGCCTTCTTCGAGTGTCCTCAATTCCAAAACGAAAACACCCTTGTAAAGCCTTAGTCCGCGCATTACGCGGCTCCAGTTGATGTTCCCTAAACCGAGGACTAAGTGCTCATCGGTTTTGCCGTTATTGTCGTGCAGATGAACGTGGTCCACAGGCATTCGCAAGAAGGAGTCTATTGCGTCAGCCGTGTTTGCGTGGCCAACGTCAAAGGTGAAGCCTAGGCTATCGACACGCATATCTGCGATTTCACCGGGAAACCGACCGAGCAGAGATTCCACATTGACCATGTTTTCGACGGTCGCTTTGACGTCATACTCTCTCGCACACCGCGTGAGCTGGGACAGAGCCTCATTATTCCTGCGCAACGCCTTATCCGGGCAGAACGCCGCGAGGGGCGATACATAACCGGGGTGGATCACAAAAACGCGAGCATAATTTGCCACCGCCTCTATCGCCGCCTTGATCTGCCTAAGAGTTTCAGCCCAAATAGACTCATTAAGGCTCGCTATGTTCAAGTCAGAAAATGGAGCATGAACGCTAATCTCAAGGTCATACGAGAACCTGAGATAATCAATCAGAGAGATCGTGTCGTCATCCAACTTCTGCGGCCCCTCCGCGATTACTTCCCAGCCTTGGAAGCCGAGATCCTTAAGATCTTCGAGCTGCTCAAGATCGACTTGGGCGGACGAAAAATAGATCTTCATTTATTGCGCTCGTCTGTGATCGCTTCTATCACCTTGTCAGGCGAAGGCGCTACGACGCGGACGAAGATCGGGCCAAGCGGATCCTGCGAAAAGTTTACCTTTCCAACCAGCGCCGCTTGCTTGTTTAACGTGAACTCAAAAGAGTTGGATGACACGCGTTTCATAAGCTCCACGTTTGCCGCGGATCGAATTCGCTGGACTCGCAGAAGGCTGGCAAATGTCTCCAGCGTGTGACTGGTTCCCCTTATCAAGTTGTTGGAGCACTCCAATGCTGCGTCTGGAAATATGTTCCGGATGGCGTATTCAACTTTATCCTGGGCCTCTGTTTCGTGGATTAGCGTTTGCACGCTTATCTCGATACCAGACGCTGGGATAAGCGACGAGAGTCGTTCAATCACGTCAGACACAGCAGACTTAAACTGTTCAAGGCCCCCCTCATTTGATACACGACAGTCAGCCGCGCTTAGTGCTTCTTCGAGGCCCCAAGCTAACTCGCGTTGATCTTTTTCTTCAAAGCCTTGAAAATCGAGGGGGTCATCGGGGCGGCTTCTGCTCTTAACCCGTTCAAATCTAACTTCTGGGCTCGCAGCTACGGCGATGAGTTTAAAATTCGTGTTGAATTCTTTTCTGTAAGCATCCACCTCTGCGACTCCTCTAAGACCATCTATCACGACCTTCTGTGATGGGAGCGCGCGGACTGCCGGAATGCACATTTGGGCGATTGCGTCCATGCCATATCGAGCACGCAGTTCGTTTGCAATTGCGCCGACATTTTGTTCACTTAACTCGATTCCCCGCTCGCGCATATAAGATCGTACCGCATCACCCATAGCGACCACGATAAACCCTTGGGCCTGCGCTACAGCTGTTGCTTCGGATTTACCCGACCCAGGAAATCCTACAAACCCGATGATTAACAATCGCCCCCTCGAGGAGCCGCGGTAGCTCAACATATGTCCTCGTCGCCTTTCTCACGCGTTCGAATTCGAAGCGGACGCCGACATTGAGTTGCTAGTTCAACGATCTCGTCGCGCGTCAAGGTGGTCAGATCTCTTCGAAAGCACATTTCAGCTCTGCCCTGCTGAAGTGCGTAACGGACCCCAAACTGGTTGACCATTTCAGTGATTTCATTTTGGCTAAGCAACCCTTTGAAAAGCGTAGTTCTCACTTCAAAATCCAGAATTTTGTGTGCAGCTAAGGCTGCACAGCCTATGCCAATTGACCGCTTTATCTTCTCGACATATGCACTCGCCTGTCCTATACCGATGATTCGTGCGTATTTCTCTGGATCGGAGAGAGGCGCCTTGAGATCGATAAAGAGCCCGTCGAGCAACTGAGCGTCGATCAGCGCATCCAAGACCTCGGGAAATGCACCATTTGTCTCGATTCCTATTAAAAGACCTTCTTTTTTTGCCCCTTCAGCTAACAACTGAAGTAAGTTCGGACGCAGCGTCGGTTCGCCGCCAGAAAAAACTAGTGCGCTTATATAATCTTTATTTCGCTGAATTTCACGTAGCAACCCGTCTACATTAATTGGCAGCACGGCGCCCCAGATCTTGTAGTTTTGGCAGTAACAACATTTGAAGTTGCAGCCACAAAGAAATACTACCATTGAGGCTTTTCCAGGCCAATCAATAGTCGAGAACGGCACTACTATGGACTTATCGAAATTATCCAGGTTCAGTTGCACAGAACACCAACTTCAACCAAAATATACGTAATGTACTTTGCTCAATGTCAGCCAAATAGTATGCTTGGAGGAGATTCTACTCGAATCTTACTTAGAGCATAATCGAAATGGTTCGGCCCTACTACAGTTTCATCAATTATCGCTTGGTGCAGCGCAATCTTTAGAACCTTCTCGACTAGATCCCTGCCTGAAAAGCCCTGTGTCTTGCTTGCTATTTTTGCAAGATCAACCGTTGCGTGCAGTCTAATTGGGAACGTCTTAGCGGAGTTTACGAGAATCTGCAGTCGCTCATCTATGTTAGGGAGAGTGAACTGAATCTCTTCTTCAAATCTACTTCTCACAGAAGAGTCAAGCGCACTGTACCGGTTAGTAGCTCCTATGGTGCAGATCCCTGACCTATCCTCAATTCCGTCCATCTCTGTCAGAAGGGCATTCACTATTTCTAGGACGTCGCCACGGAGTTCTTGGTAGCTTCGGTCCAGCGCTATTGCATCAAGCTCGTCGAAAAACAAGATACACGGTGCGAGATCTTTTGCTCGCGCATAAAGGAGATGTATCCTCGCGGCTCCCTCACCTACGTGCTCGCCTATCAGCTGAGTCGATTTAACGGTAAGCATCGGCGCATCTGTTAGACCAGATAACGCCTTCGCCATCATTGTTTTTCCAGTTCCAGACGGCCCAAAGAACAAAATGTTCTTAGGGGCCCACCTGCCGAAGCTTTCCGGGTCTTTCAAGTACTTTTCAATCAGCTTGCATTTCTTTTTTGCCCCGGGCTGTCCCACGATGTCGTCAAACAAGATGCCTGCAGCCACCTGGGGGATGCTGTTCTCTGTCTCTTCTACGACAACGACGGTTGATTTTCCGATCGTCGCGTGCTTAGGTTCGACGTTGATGATTTCAAACGCAAAATCCGGATACATCCGACGATCAAACAAGAAGTCGCCCTTCTTTACCGAAGCGCCAAACCATTGCTCTTTAGCGTAATGATCGAATACTCTGGGTTCACTTACCTCTGGATATTCAAATTCGCTCTTCATTGGATAGCCAGCGGGCTTTAGCACGATGAACTTAGCGGCGGTCGTGGGGTTCTTAATAGGCGAAGCGTTCATTTTTTCTCTCTTGAGTGAATTATTATAAAAGTCAAAGATTAAATCACTTATGATGTGCATGCAGAGCGTTAGAGTATTTATTGCGATTGACCCCGATAACGAGACGCGACAAAGACTTCTCACTATTCAACGCGAGAGCCTAAAGATGCGCGAGTTCTCATCAGTGAAAGTAGTCGACCCATTCGCGATGCATGTAACTTTAAGCTTCCTCGGAAATATCGCGTCTCCCGAACTCTTAGCTATCCGCGACGCATTGAGGTCCGTTTCGTTTCACCCGTTTTGTGTAACGCTCAACGGTATCGGCGCCTTTCCGAACACAAGAAGAATGAGAGTAATACATGTTGGGTTGAGCGATTCTGCAGATCTAAAAAGATTACACAAGCTTATCGTTGAATCACTGAGAGGAGCGTACGCATCGCAGAAAGAATTCGATCCGCACATCACCCTCGGTAGAGTCAAACGGGCTATTCCTTCAGAAATGAAGGACTTGGCTAACCTTATGGCCCCACTCTCCTCGCTCTTCATTGGTCGGCTCAACGTTTCCTCTTTTCTACTAAAACAAAGCACCTTGACTCCTAACGGCCCCGTATATGATACGCTCGAGGAGTTCAAACTATGAAAAACGAGCTAACGCGAGTGCAAATAGACGTGCTAGAAAGAATACGGCCCTCACGAGGCGAACGTGAGCGTCTGCACGCAGTTACCCAGCAGGTGATTGCAGCAGCACAAAGCGCGCTCGCAAGCAGAAATCTGAGAGCGACTGTAGAAGTAATTGGCTCTGCTGCACGAGATACCTGGATTTCGGCCGATCAAGATGGCAATCAAGATATCGACATATTCATCGGATTTGACACCAGCACTTCGCGCGAAGACCTGGAACGCTACGGATTGGAAATAGGAAAAGAAATTGGGATCGAAGGCTATACCATAGGCTTTGCCGAGCATCCTTATGTAAAAGCTCGTTGCGGCGGCTTCGCTATTGATGTAGTCCCACATTACCGAATCAAAAATACGCACCAAATATTGTCAGCGGTCGATAGGACCCCATTTCATCAGCAATTCGTGGCCGAGCACCTCGACGCGAGACATGATGAGGTCAGGTTGCTAAAACAGTTCTTAAAGGGGGCGGGCATATACGGCGCAGAGTTACGAACCAAAGGATTCTCTGGATACCTCTGTGAGCTCCTCGTCATCAAATTTGGCCCCTTTGTAAACGTGTTGGAAAGCATTCAGGATTGGAAAGTGGGGACCTGCATCAGCTTGACTAGCGCACACGCTCGCAACAGTTTCGCCAGCCCATTGGTGGTCATCGACCCAGTAGACACAAATCGAAACGTAGCCGCTGCGGTCTCGCTGGATAGTTTTTCTATTTTCCTTGACTCTGCAAGGAGCTTCCTAGAAAGCCCGTGTATTGAGTGTTTTTTTCCCCAGCCGATCCCGCCACTCGACGTTAGCGCCTTCCGCGCCATTGTCAAGAAACGAAAAACGACCGTATTTGGCGTGAAGTTTGACTTGCCAGATCTCGTTGACGATATCGCTTATCCGCAACTCGAGCGAGCTCACAAGGGAATGCTAATCGCGCTGCAGCGGCACGGCTTTTCGACGCTGCGAGGCGACATTTATTATGATCAAGGGGAGGCTGTTTTGCTCTTTGAAATGCTAGTTTCGCAACTCCCTGCAGTGAAAAGACACGAGGGCCCGCCTGTCGACTCAAAGCAGCACGCCAACAAGTTCAAGAAGAAATACGTCAACAACCCTGTCGTGTTGTCAGGACCATATATAGGCGATGGCCGCTACGTCGTTGAGCTTCGACGCAAGTATCTCACACTCCCCGAATACGTTGAAGCCGAGTTCAAGAACGTGCGTTCGAGCAAAGCAATCTTAAGCGCAATGGAAAAGGAGTTTCAGATCCTCAAAGACGAAGAGCTTTTATATAGCGACAGCATGCGACTTTTTCTAGCGCGTTACTTTGACAAGACGCTCAGCAATTGCGACTAGAATCACACTTCCCAGTACTTTGATTGCACCTTGATCGCCCTTTCAACCCGATCGCTGACGTGCTTCGATATGCCGCTGTTGACGTGACCTTCGTCCACTTGAGTCGGAAAATCGAATAACGATCCGCATATCGTGAGCGTAGAATCAGCTAGGGCTTGGAGATCATATCCTCCTTCCAAGCAGGCGATGACCTGTCCCTGCGGGGTCACAGATTTCACCCGTTCAGTCAGTCCCCTAAATGCATTCGAGGTGGCAAGCATGCCGCCGATTGGGTCTGCGTAGTGTATATCCTGTCCAGCCGATACGAACGTGAGTTCAGGGTCGAACTGTTGTGCAATTGGAATGAAGAGGCGGTCATACGCGTAGAAGAAGCCATCATCATTCACGCCTGGCGGAAGTGGCAGATTCACGGTGAACCCCTCGCCTTCTCCCGATCCTACTTCCTCAAAATCGCCAGTTCCTGGATAAAAAGGTCGTTGGTGCGTTGACATATACAACACGCGCGAATCGCCATAGAAGGATGCTTGCGTTCCGTTGCCGTGATGCACATCCCAATCGACGATTAGGACGCGTTCGATTTCTTTACTCGAGATGGCGTACTTCGCCGCGCAAGCAACATTATTAAAGATGCAAAACCCCATTGCCTTGTTCCAGACTGCGTGATGGCCAGGAGGCCTGACAATCGCCATCACGTTGTGCACGTCCGCCATAACGGCATCAACAGCACAAATGACCCCTCCGACGGCCAGGAGCGATACTTCATAGCTTTTCGGGGAACAATACGTATCCAAGTCGAGCCACCCGCCCCCTGCTTCAGCAAGTCGGCGCACGCTCGCGATATATTGGACGTCATGATTGGCTCCTACTTGGTCGAGAGCCGCTCTAAACGGTTCGAGTATCTGAACACGTCTCGCCCTTACATCTTCTCGTATACGTTCCATAATTGCTTCTATTCGGCTTTTGGATTCGATATGATCCCCCGTTTCGTGGTCTCTGTATGCAGGATCGTAAACGATCGCACCTGCTGGCATAATGATGAAAGGGCTTCGTAAGATTATTAACGTTATCTAATGACTGTCGCAGAAGCTGCGATGCCCGTTACCGGTCTGCAGTTAGGTTCATTTACTTGTACACCGCAATAATGAGTAGAAAATGAGTTCTCTCAAAGTCGAAGACTACATGACGCGCGAGGTGGTAACCGTTTCAGTCTCGGACACGGTCAAAGACGTCATAAGTCTTATAAAAAAGACAAAACACGACGGGTTTCCGGTGGTTAAAGACCACAAGATACTTGGCTACGTCTCATCACTCGACATCTTGCTTTGTGATCCTTCGGTCAAAGTTTCCGATATCATGTCAGTAGATTTAGTCGTTGCCCGTCGTGACATGGATTTGTTTGATGCCGCGCGGGTGTTGTTTAGATCAGACAGCAAGAAACTGCCCGTAATTGATGATGAGAGCAATGTAATTGGCATAATATCAAACACGGATGTCATTAGGTCGCAGATTGAACGGGCCACACCTGACAAGGTGTGGATGCTTATGCGCACACTACGAACGATTCACAAAGTCCAAGTCGAAGAGCACTTTGGCCGAGTGAGGATTGTCGACCTAGTCCCAACGCAGTCAAAGATATATGCGGATGAGCTTGAAGGCAGAAAATATGAGCTTGAGAAAGGTCTAGCTGAACCATTAATCGTCATCCAGAAGCGCAACAAGATCTTGCTGGTAGATGGCCATCACAGGGCAGTAGCAGCTAAGCGCTTAAAGCTGAAAGAGGTCGACGCTTACGTCATTACGATAGATCGAGATGTTTTTTTGGGGATGGAGCGAACGGCCGAGAACGTTGGACTAAAATCGCTGGCAGATATCCAGATCCTGGAGAGCGGCAGTCACCCTCTCATCGAAATTACGAAACGAAGCGGCTCGCGAAATGTGTGAGCTTCACGTAAGCATCACAGAGTCGAAGATCTCGCGCAGCACGTCGGCTCGCGTGATGACTCCCGTCGGCGAGCCGTTGTTCGTTACCAGCAGTCTGCCGACGTGATGTTTCTGGAGGAGACGTATGGCCTCATAAACGGGCCTATTATCTTCCACCGACAGTAAGTTTCGGCTCATGATATCTCCTGCGGAGCCGCGGTTTCCGAATGCAACGGCTTTCCCCAGATCCTTTAGCGTGACCACTCCTACCAGTTTTTCGCCCTGCTTTACCGGAGCCCCTTGAATATTGTGGTCGATTAGGGTCCTGGCAACTTCCTGAAGCGGCGCGTCGACATCGATCGTGACTAAAACATTCGAAGCATACTCACTCACCGGCGCTTTCGGGAGAGATATCATCTCAGAGACCAAAACGATGAGTTTGTTCTCCGCGTCGTTTCTGCCGCAAACCGTGCCTTTTATGGTTAGGTGATTCACGGAAGTCGGACCGAGCTTAAGAGTGTCGCCAATGGCGAACTCGCGCATGTTTCCAATTACCTTGATCGCTGCGCTGCATACGTCTGGATGTGCAACTGTCATAAAGTCGATTTCCTCAATGAGGACATCGCTTACTTCGACGCCATTTTTAATCAAAACAACGTGAGCTTCTTCCGCCATCGTGTCCAGTTCCAATTCCCGGTATGCGGCGCTCGTGGCCTTGTATCCGCCTTTAGGCCCTGGAACACCTTCAACAAGCTGAAGGGCTTTGAGCGATTGCATTTGATTTCGTATTGTGCCTGGATTTCGGCCAAGAATCTCGGCTATCTCTTCTCCTCTAATTGAGCGCGGCTTGCGACGATATAAGCTGATAAGAGTGCTCAATATCTCTTTTTGCACGGACGTGAGTTCCATATCTGCAATTAGTATGATTAATTATGAGATATAAGGTTTATTAGCTCGCGATGTCTAGGAGTAAGAAATGTTCAATATTCCGACTGTCCCCACAGCAGACGAGCTACTGGGAAAAGCATTCAGAAAGAGTGTCAGAGCAAGAGCAGGAAAATCGCCAGGGCGAACGGCAGAAAAGACGATGATTTTGACAGCGTCAAATATCCTTGCGGACAATCTTAGAGCAGTCGTGAGACGATTTCCGAACTTCAACGAGATCAGCGCGTTCTACGCCGAGACAATCGACATCGTCGTTGGACTGGATCAACTTAGAATATCACTGGCTTCAGTCACCTGGGCATCGACAAAAATCCATCAACTCTCTAGGGCCGCAATCGGGAAAATGGCTCGCGTGTCAGACGCAAAAGCGGTTAGGAAGCAGACGTTTGGGCGAACCGCTTCTATCATGAGAGAGATAGCGCCAGATCTCGATTTTTTGAATCGCGCCCGAAACACGATTAACGCGCTTCCCGCACTGGAAGATGCGCCAACTATACTAGTCGCGGGATATCCAAATGTTGGTAAGTCGAGTTTCGTCGCTTTTGTGACTAGCGCCAAACCCGAGATCGCACGTTACCCATTTACCACGAAGGGCATCATCGTCGGACACATACAGTACTGCGATCGACGTTATCAGATTGTCGATTTGCCCGGACTGCTCGACCGCCCCGTTTCAAAAAGAAACGCCATAGAACTTCAGGCGATTTCAGCTCTAAAAAACCTCGGGGACGCGGTATTGTTCATTGTTGATCCTTCGGGCACCTCTGGATATGAAGTGTCTGACCAACTAAACCTTCTGCGCGAGCTGAAATCTCTAGTCGGCCTTCCCGTCATAGTCGTAGCAAATAAGATGGACCTCGAGCCGACAGAACCAGTGAACGAAGCTTTCGGGGTCTCAACAATATCTGGCGAAGGAATTGCGGCGGTGCTTAAAGCTTCAATTGATCTAGCGAGTAGCGCACACCACGCCCCCTTGACAAAGCAGGTCGACGAAACTGCGTGACGCTAGAATGGCTTGACTCCCACAAGATAGCTTGCTACCAGCAATCCAGCGATTGCGCCTGAGTTTAAGAACGGCAAGCCCGCTTGCGGCTTTCCCTTAAGGACAAGCAACATCAGTCCCACATACCCCACGAGTGTGCCAATAGCCGCGCCTAAGGCAGGAACATTAATGAGCCCAAACATTGGGGCACTCAAGAACGTATTTGCAGATATTACCAAAACGGTCGGGATTACTGCATCGCCCAGCCCCATAAAAAACGCTTCGCGCTTCTCTAGTTTTTCTTCGCCGGTCGCTTCAGAAGCTTCCTGTGACCATTTCACGTGAGAATACCCCCTATTACGGGGGAGAACAAACAAGACCGGCAGGTTTAAATCGACGACACCCTCGGCGAGGCTAACCATATGTTTAGTCTCGTATACGGAGATAAAGTCGTAGATGGCGAGTGCTATTAGAAGTACCAGCGCAGGCAGGACCGCGAAAGAGATTCCAAATATTGCAGCCGCGCCAGCACCGATCAGGATCCCAACGAGATCGATCACG
Source organism: Candidatus Methanoflorens stordalenmirensis (assembly GCA_003139855.1). Classification (GTDB taxonomy): domain Archaea; phylum Halobacteriota; class Bog-38; order Methanoflorentales; family Methanoflorentaceae; genus Methanoflorens; species Methanoflorens stordalenmirensis. The sequence continues at coordinate 18,273 of PLGY01000037.1, read as the reverse complement.
TACCATTCTGGATAATAGAATAGGAAAAAAGCGGTCACGGCTGTTGCCGCGATCGCGATGAGCCACCCACTGTCAAGATTAAGTAGGACTGACGAATAAACGAAGTAGAGTGTTGAGATGATTACGAGGCCAATGATAACTTGTAGCACCCACCGTTTGCCGAGCCTGATGATGAGGAGCAAAAATCCTGTGAACACCAAAATAAGCACAAGATAATAGAGCGGATTGAACACGGATTGTGGATTGTTGAACGCTTTGATGTCCGATGCTTGAAACGGGTTAGCCAATAGAAGCGCGATAACCTGGATTGCGATGATGAAGAGCACCATGGCAAACGGCGAAATGCGCTTCAGTATCTCATTCACGAAAAGAGCCCTCCCGAGCACCGACTGCTAAAAACTTGTTCCCCAAAATCAGCAAAATGTGGCCCCACTTCTACCGTGGCCGTATGCGCTTCTGATATATAGAGTTGCGCGCACAAGGCGCCCTCTTGGTTTTGGAACTTGAGGACGCGATAGAAGGATCCGTGAAGCGCGAGGAGGAAACTAATAAACGGCGGATAGAGACGACTGCTGCTTAATGTGAGGCGTTATCTTTCATTAGTCGGGTTCGGCAAAGTTTATCCTTACGTAGGTTTAATGTGGCAGTTCGCATAGCAATAAAAATGCACTGAGTTGATAGCATGGGGGTTCCCTTCGGAGATCTTCTTCCGCGGACCAAGATAGACCTTGAACATATCGACACTGTCGCCATTGACGCGTACAATGCGATATACCAGTTTTTAAGCATCATTCGGCAGAGGGACGGGACGCCCTTGATGGATAGTACTGGGGGAGTTACCTCTCACCTCTCGGGGCTGTTTTATCGAACCGCCAACATCATAGAAGCCGGAGTCCGCCCAGTCTACGTTTTTGACGGCAAACCGCCAGAAATGAAAAAGGATACCGTGATCAGGCGCAGGGAAACGCGCGAGCGCGCGACGCAAGAATGGGTACAGGCTCGAGCAGAGGGAAGAGCTGACGCTTTTAAATACGCTCAAGCGTCGGCTCGAATTGATAACCAAGTGCTTGAGAGCTCTATTGCCTTGCTACGTTACCTAGGAATCCCGGTAGTTCTTGCTCCGAGCGAAGGAGAAGCACAAGCCGCGTATATGACAATCAAAGGAGACGTCTCGTACACCGGATCTCAAGACGCGGACGCGCTGCTTTTTGGCACACCTCGGCTAGTCAGAAACCTCACCATAACCGGACGGCGCAAACTGCCGGGAAAGAATGTTTACGTGAGTATCAGTCCTGAATTATTCGAGCTCGACTTCATTCTCTCCTCTTTGGAACTTACTCGGGAGCAGCTCATTGAGGTCGGCATCCTTGTCGGCACCGATTACAACAAAGGCGTAAAAGGGATCGGACCAAAAAAAGCCCTCAGAATGATTAAAAGCGTTGGCATTGCAGAAGCGCTGGATAATCTCGGAGCGAGCATTGACTATGGTCCTATTAAACAATTCTTCCTCGAGCCTGACGTTACTGACGAATATAGTTTAGCGTGGACCCCGCCAAAAGAGCAAGAGCTTTTCAGTTTCCTTTGCGACGAGCACGGTTTTTCGCGAGATAGGGTTGAAAACACGTTAAAGAGGATCGCTACCGCTCAACAGGGTGCAGATCAGAGGTCACTCGCCCAGTGGCTGTGAAGGTAGCCCGTGCGCTTAGAAACGGAAACGATTCGCTCGGCCACTGTCACGCGCTTCACCAAACCCATATTCGCCGACAAGCAAGACGAAAGCAACGCCACCGTGCGCTTCCTTAGTTATCTCGTGGTTTTTGCAAACTAAGTATAATTCTTGAAGCTCTCTTCCCAACGGTATTACCATCCGACCTCCAGCTTTCAACTGTGCAAGCAACGGGGGCGGAATGTCAGGAGCCGAACAAGTCACAAGAATCCTGTCGAACGGAGCTTTTTCCGCGAACCCCAAAGACCCGTCGCCAGTGTGAACGACCACATTCGAAGGCACACGCTTCCTAGCTTCTAGCGCTAACTGCTCAAATCTTTCGATCGTGTAAACAATTCCGTCCCCCACAAGCTGCGCTAGCACAGCAGCGTGATAACCCGAACCGGTTCCTACCTCAAGTACATTCGACGACGGCTCAACGCTTAGGAGGTCACACATTATAGCAACCATATGGGGAGCAGAAATCGTCTGCCCGTTTCCAATTGGCAGCGGCTCATCGCGGTATGCATAATCGTGCGAGTTGTGAGGAACATAATCTTCGCGCTTGACCTTGCTCATTGCGCTTACTACTCGCTCACTTATACCTCGGCGCTTTAAGCTCTGCAGCAGCGATATTCGTTCCAGCTCCAAGGACCCTGTTTGCTTACCGCCTAAACTCCGACTTGCGAGCTCTGGGGTGGGCTGACCTGTATCGCTCATTTCCCCTCGACCCTTTGACATAGACCCTCCCAACGTCTTTCGCCTTTGCGCTTTGTCCCGCGCGGTCAAGAACAGGGCCCCCCCTGACCTTAACCCGCACAATTTTTCCGAGTTGTTCTTCGTGCCCAACGACGAATTCCTTTTCGCCGTCAAACGGCACTTTATGCGATCTTGTGATACCGCCTGTGTGAACTGCTATCTTAACGACTACCTTATCGATCTTTTGCGCCCAAACCGCTCTAATCGTCTCAGCTACAGCTTCAGTCGCTCGCACTCCGTCGCTAAGTTCAATGGCAGTGATCCGCACGGCGTCAATTGACCCATTTTCCACGATCATCTCGTCTCGCACCCGCAATCGCTCATCCACTCCCACCTCAAACCATCGCACGTATGATTGATCGTAGTCGCTCACGACGACCTTGAGCCTCACCATCGAGGTGCGATCCGCTGGTTCAGCTTGATGCGTTGCCTGGCACAGCGTGCAGCGAACCACGAGTTTCTTACCGCTGTGCAGGACTTCGTGCAGCACTTTTTTATCTGGCGAGCACGAGTAGCATTCAAGGTTGATCTCTTGACTCATCGCCATCAACCAATACTTGCACAGAGGAGTATAAATACAGGATGATAAGCGACACCATCCGAGCCAAGGGCCATTGCAATATCACAGCCAGGCACAAAACGACCCTTCAAATCACCAAAGACGCAGATATCTCAAAAAGGGCAGATTGCATTGTCGGAGTTTTAGCCGACAAAGCTTTAAGCGATCTGACCAGCGAAGTCAAAGCTGCCTTGAAGACCAACGCAGCGAAAGTCAGCTTTGAGATACACGCAGGACACGCGAGCGAAGTTATCACGGGTTTCGGAAGCGCTCATTTAGCACAATCCGATGCGAACGACATGGTTGTCAGGAAGAGTGGGTTCACCTCAGGGCGCACGCTTATGGTCGGTGCAGACAAGGCAGCAGCGGATCTCGATCGCCGGTTTGTCGAAAAGTTGAAAAAGTCTGAGAACATAATTATAATTGTAAAAGTTGATTTTGAATAGCACCAATCGAGCGTGCAATTTGGATTCAGTGCAATTTTGCGATTCTTTGCCGATTATCAGCATATAGATAGGTTTAAATAGAAACGTAAAGAACTAGAGAGTGTTTACTGGTTTTTGTTTACTATTTGCTGAGGACGTAAAATGACTAATGTCGATCACTATAAAGGCACGACTACGATAGGTATAGTCTGCAAGGACGGTGTTGTACTCGCATCGGAAAGCCGCGTGACTATGGGCAACTTCATATCCAGCAAAGAAGGCAAGAAGATTTATCAGATTGATAATCTCGTCGGGATGACGATCGCTGGAGGCGTAGGCGATGCGCAGAGCCTTGTGCGTACCATAACTGTAGAGGCTAAATTATACAAGATGAGACAGGGCAAACCGATGACCGTCGGAGCAATAGCAACTTTGTTGTCAAACATTCTGAACGGCAACCGTTACTACCCGTATTTTGTGCAGCTTATGATAGGCGGCTTCGATAAGAACGCCTCGTCGCTGTATTCTTTGGACGCCGTAGGAGGTCAAATTGAAGAGCGCTTGGCTACTGCGCAGGGATCGGGATCTCCAATAGCATTTGGCGTCATGGAAGATCGATACAGCGAAAAAATCTCCGTCGACGAGGGTGTAGAGCTCGCTATCAGAGCGCTTTCGTCCGCAATGAAGAGGGATTCGGCGTCTGGCAACGACATGCGGATCGTGCAGATCACTGCAAAAGGATACGTCGAAGTAAACAAGGATGAGATAGACAAAAGAAAAGCCGCTCTAGCAACCTAACAATCTGTTTCTTGCCATCTTCTATTTTTCGTATTTTTTTTGTTTTTCTGGAAGTCACACAATGCCAGTTGAAGAAGCACTTACTGAGTTGACACAGCGTGTCAGAGAACGATTGCCTTCTAACATCAAGATTACCGAACTTGAGTTTGCAGGGCCCGAAGTCGTGATCTACACTGACGATCCTAGGGCGTTCGCAGACAACGGGGAGATAGTTAAAAAACTCGCCCGAGAACTGCGTAAGCGCATAGTAGTAAGGCCAGATCCCCGCGTTCTGGCAGACCCCGAGAAGTCAATAGAAGAAATAAGCGATATCGTGCCCGAAGAGGCTGGTATTACAAACCACTATTTTGACTTAGACACCGGTGAGATCGTTATTGAGGCGAAAAAACCGGGACTTGTAATCGGAAGGCACGGCGCCACACTCCGAGAGATTACAAAGCAGATAGGGTGGACGCCACGAGTGGTGCGAACCCCTCCAATCGAATCGGTTACTGTGAAGGAGATACGCCAGTACTTACGCTCTTTCAGCGACGAGCGCAAAGAGCTTCTTAAAGCGATGGGCCGAAAGATTCACAGGGAGATCACCTCGAAAGACCAATGGTTACGAGCGACTACTCTTGGCGGATGTCGTGAAGTCGGTAGAACCTCTTTTGTGCTCTCGACGCCTGAATCGAGGATACTAGTCGACTGCGGTGTTAACGTAGGATCGGAAGATAATGCAACGCCCTATCTTTACGCGCCTGAAGTAAGCCCCCTCGACCAGATTGACGCAGTTGTAGTCACGCACGCACACCTCGATCACGCGGGCCTGGTTCCGCTCCTGTTCAAGTACGGATATGAAGGTCCGATATATTGCACGCCGCCAACGCGTGACCTCATGTCGCTTCTACAACTCGACTACATTGACGTGGCTGCCCGCGAAGGCCATAGGATCCCCTACGATTCAGCTAAGATACGCGAAGTCATAAAACACTCGATTGCATTGAACTATGGCGGAGTCACCGATATAGCCCCCGACGTACGACTGACGTTCCACAATGCGGGACACATCCTAGGGTCGTCGATAGCTCATTTTCACGTGGGTGAGGGGCTCTACAACGTCGCTTTCACTGGAGACTTCAAGTACGAACAAACTAGGTTGTTTGACGCAGCAGTTAATAGCTTTCCAAGGCTCGAGGCGTTGATAATGGAGGCGACCTACGGAGGACCGCACGACCAAACGCCGTCGAGACGAGAGGCTGAAAACAAGCTGTACTCTATCATACGCCAAACGCTGTCAAAGGGCGGCAAAGTACTCATACCGGCATTCGCAGTGGGACGAAGCCAAGAGGTCATGATCGTTCTCGAGGAAGGGATTCGCAAGAAGATAATTGACGAAATACCGGTGTACCTCGACGGCATGATCTGGGAGGCGACCGCTATTCATACGACGTATCCCGAGTACCTAAACAATGACTTGAGAAACATGATATTTCACGAGGGCATGAATCCATTTCTCTCAGACAGTTTCGTGCAAGTAGAGCAAAACATGCGCGACGACATTGTGCGCGGAGAGCCGTGTGTAATTCTTTCCACCTCAGGCATGCTCAACAGTGGCCCCGTAATGGAGTATCTGAAAGCGCTTGGACCACAGGAGAACAATACCTTAGTCTTTGTAGGGTATCAAGGAGAAGGGACGCTCGGGCGGCGCATACAGAAAGGGTGGAAAGAGCTACCTATGTCAAACAACGGCAAGACTACCACCATGCAAATGAACATGAATATCGAGACGGTTGATGGATTCTCTGGGCACTCAGACCGACAACAACTAATTGAATACGTTAAGCGGCTAAACCCTCGGCCGGAAAAGATCGTAACAAGCCACGGCGAGGAAAACAAGTGCATAGATTTGGCGAGCACCATATACAAGAAATTCAAGATTGAAACCAGAAGCCCAATGAATCTTGAAACAGTCCGATTTCTGTGACGCGTCAAGAAGTGTTATTGGCGCCACAAGACGTCGCCTGGCAGTAATCACACACATCCGTAAGCGGGCACTTCCAGTGCTGCGGCCCGCGCGCGACACATACTTCTCTGCCTAATCTAATTAGCGCTAGATGGGCGAACTTTCGTTTTCCAGGCGGTATTTCGTCTTCTAAAGCCATCTTAACTGCATCATAACCTCCTTTTTGCGGAGCCAGCCCGATGCGTCGCGACACTCTAAAAACGTGCGTGTCGACGGGGATGATTTCAAAATCGCGAGCAAAAAGAAGGACTACATCTGCTGTCTTTGGCCCAACGCCCGAGACTTTCTGGAGCCGTTCTCTCGCAGATTGATAGCTGCCACCGATGAAAGACCAGGTATCGCCTTCGTATTTTTCTAGTATTTCACGTGCCACCGCGCGTATGCTTCTCGCTTTCGTCTCGNNGAAGAGGTATTCTGGGATAAAATCGTGTCGGCGATTAACCAAAAAGGTTCGTTTCGTTCTCGCCAGTAATCGTCGTCGAACTTAAGGTTGCCGAACAGCGACTCGAGTCGCTGTATGACAAGCTCCCCTTTCCTCGCACTACCCATTGTTATCTCGAGAATATGTCAGCAGATTGGCTTTAAATTACTTCTAAGCATCTACGGGGGCCTGCTAAAGCACTCGCCTTCGCACGACGGAGGTCGCGGGTTCGAATCCGGCCGCGTCCATTACATGATCGATTTTTTTGTTGACGATATTGGTAACAAAATGGGCGTTATTTCTAGTATCGTTCAGACGCGAAACTCAGCTCGCGGCAAGGGCGGCGTGGGCCCCGGTTCGCAGCCCGGTCTTACGACGCCTCCGTCTGGTGGCAATGATGATGATACGATCGACGCGGAGTTCGAGGTAAAGAGCTAAAAAGCGTCCGGCCGAAAAGGGTAACCACGCAACCACGAACCGTTCGGAGGAGGAACATGGTACTCCTCAATCCCCGTGTGCCTTATGGCTCTGTTATTGCAAATTGAAATAAGGGTGTGGTGCAGAATGTATAAGTGGCGAGAAGGGACAGAACTATGGCATTTCGATTCGACAAATTAACGCTGAAGGCACAAGAGGCTGTGGTGAGGGCGCAAGAACTCGCGACCGATCGAGGCAATGCGCAGATCGATCCGCTGCATCTATTGGCCGCGCTTGTAACTGAGAACTTTGGAATCGTCGGGTCGATCCTCGAGCGGATTGGAGTGAACCGGCAACAACTCGATTCGATCATACAAGCGGAGCTACGACATTTCGCCCAAGTCTCGGGCGGAGCGCCGCCACTAGGGAGCCAGGAGCTGAATCAAGTGCTCGAAGCGGCCCAACGCGAGGCCGATGGAATGAAAGATGAGTTCGTCTCGACCGAACATCTATTGCTGGCATTGGCGAAGATCGATTCCAAAGCAAAAGACATTCTGAAACTCAATGCCGTTACTGAGAAGGACCTGTTAAAGGTGTTGCAGGCGGTCCGCGGCAGTGCGCGTGTGACCGACCAGACACCGGAAGACAAGTTCCAAGCGTTGCAACGCTATGGCATCGATCTGGTGGATCGCGCCCGGCAGGGAAAACTCGATCCAGTGATCGGTCGGGACCAGGAAATCCGCCGGGTCATGCAAGTCCTCTCGCGCCGGACGAAGAACAATCCCGTTTTGATCGGCGAGCCGGGCGTGGGCNNGCCGGCACAAAGTTCCGGGGCGAGTTTGAGGAGCGACTCAAGGCCGTGTTGCGCGAAGTGAACGACGCCGGCAACGTGATTCTGTTTATCGATGAGTTGCATACCGTGGTCGGCGCCGGTCGGGCCNNGGCGAGCTGCGATGCATCGGCGCCACGACGCTGGATGAATATCGCAAATACATTGAAAAGGACGCTGCATTGGAGCGGCGATTCCAGCCGGTCACGATCGGTGAACCGTCCGTCGAGGACACAATCGCCATTTTGCGAGGTCTAAAACCTCGTTACGAGGCCCATCATAAGGGTGTGCGGATCAAAGATTCCGCCCTCGTGGCAGCGGCCAACCTTTCGTACCGCTATATCGCCGACCGGTTTCTGCCCGACAAAGCCATCGACCTTATGGACGAGGCCACCAGCCGGTTGGCGATGGAACTGGAAAGCGTACCCAGTGAGATCGATGTGGTGCAGCGGCGACTGGTGCAGTTTGAGCTGGCCGACCGCCAACTGGCCGACGAGACCGAGGAGCACGCGCAGCAACGTCGCGAGGAAGTCCAGGAAGAGATGACCGAGCTGCGCAAAAAGCTTGCTGACCTGCGCAAACAGTGGGAGCTTGAAAAGAGCGGGCTGGACAACGTGCAGGATATCCGTAAAAACTTGATTGACGCCCAGTTGCAGTATAATCAGTTAGCTGCATCGATTAAGGAGAAGCAATCGGCGGGCAGCATCGTTTCAGAGGCCGATTACCAGAAACTTTACGAGTTGGACCTGCAGCAGAAAAATCTGGCCGGCCAGTTGGACACGCTCGAGTCGAACGCCGACAAGAAACCAACCTACGGCGCACGCCGGCTCTTGCGCAAAGAGGTCGGTCCAGAGGAAATTGCCGAGGTCGTCAGTGCTTGGACGGGCATTCCCGTCTCGCGGATGATGGAGACTGAGCGGGCGAAGCTCTTAGTGCTCGAAGATCGCATCCACCAGCGGCTCGTCGGTCAGGACGAAGCGGTCGAGGCCGTGTCCAACGCCGTGCGGCGGAACCGGTCAGGCTTGCAGGACCCGAACCGACCGATCGGCTCGTTTATTTTCCTTGGACCGACCGGCGTCGGTAAGACCGAGTTGTGCAAGGCGCTGGCCGAGGTGATGTTCGACAGCGAAGACGCGATGATCCGCTTGGACATGAGCGAGTTCATGGAGCGGCACACCGTGAGTCGATTAATCGGCGCCCCGCCGGGCTACGTCGGCTACGAGGAAGGCGGCGCGTTGACCGAGGCGATTCGCCGACGGCCCTATTCCGTCATCCTTCTCGACGAAATCGAAAAGGCCCATCGCGACGTTTTTAACGTCCTGTTGCAGGTGTTGGACGATGGGCGGTTGAGCGATAATCGGGGTCACACGGTCGACTTCACCAACACGATCATCGTGATGACCAGCAACGTCGGCAGCCAAGTGATCCAGGAGATCGCCAAGGAGGGCGGCACCGAGGAGGAGATGCGCGACGCCGTGATGGAGACGCTGCAAACGCTTTTTCTGCCCGAGTTCCTCAACCGGGTCGACGAGATCATGATCTTCCACCCCTTACAAAAGGGGCAGATTCTCAAGATCGTCGAGCTTCAGGTCGCGCGGTTGCGGAAGCAGCTAACCGATAAGGGGATTGAATTGGACGTGACCGAGACGGCCCTGGACGAAATCGCGTCGGAAGGTTACGATTCGACCTATGGCGCCCGACCTTTGAAGCGGGTAATCCAGCAGCGGATCCAGAACCCGTTGGCCGTCGAGCTTCTTAAGCGGGAGTTCGAGGAAGGCAGCAGCGTGAAGATCGATTATCTTGGTGGCGATTTTACGTTTGAGCGGAACGATTAACACGTCACCGGTCAAATCCTTCGTGGCATATCTCTTTTTGCAAGAAGACAGAATTATCTGTTTGTTCGACAACTGCTCCCTGTTGTATGTTGGTCCCACCCCACCAGAATGTGGGCGGATAATGGTGCCCCATATATCGAATTAATCCACATGGGGCTAAAATTGGCTACAAATCAAAGGAAATCGAAAAAAGGAACAAAGAATCTACGAGATCTCTTCGTAACTATCTCAAAGCCCGACGTATCACTTGAAGATTGCGCGAAGTTCCAAAGAGCTGTTAAAAAAGAGGAATAAATCACCTTTATTCAACGATAGTTCACGAAGGCACCACAACGGCGTCCACAACCAAGTCATATTCTTCATCCTCATCAAGGTCGTGGATTCGCACCTTTTCCACCTCTGAACCCCCGGATACTTCCACAAGCTCTGCCTGTTTCAAATGTTTAATATCGGATCGTTTTACCTGAGTCTTTAATTCATCATTCACCGCAAGTTGTTCCAAGGGTGACAGTAAAATCACCCGACCTGTTACCTTCGTCAATTCGAGCGCAAATTCAACGCTGTTTTGATCAAATTCCACGACCAGCACGCGCTTGTCACGAAACTGCTCAGGATGCTCATAACCAGTGAATACACCTTTCCCCACGAATTCCGCAAGGCCTGTGACGTTCTTCACCTCACCGGCAGGGCAGGCGAAGCGTGTTTCACCGAGCTCTACAGGTCCTTTTTTCCCTTCCCGGAAGTTTTTGATCGCCTCGTGGAGCGCATCTGCGGCTAGGTTGGAGCAGTGCATCTTGATAGGGGGCAACCCTTCGAGCTCGTCAGCCACATTTTGTCTGGTTATCTTCATTGCTTCATCGAGGGTCTTCCCCTTTGCAATTTCGGTAATCATACTGCTCGTTGCGACTGCCGAACCACATCCGAACGTCTTAAACTTGATATCCTCGATCTTGCCGTCATCGTCGACTTTGATGTAGATGTCCATCAAATCCCCGCATACAGGGTTTCCGACCCGTCCCACGGCAACACCCTTGCCTTCGAGGGTACCGACATTCCGCGGATTCTTGAAGTGATCCAACACCTTCAGTGTATATTGTGTGCTCTTTGGCATTACATACCCACCTCTGTCTTTGTAAGTGGCGACATGTCACGGAGTCGTTTCACGACACCCGGCAGCGCTTCAAGGAATGTGTCGACGTCTGCTTCTCTCGTGAATCGTCCCATCGTGATTTCCAACGACCCGTGTGCCTCCTCGTGCAACAATCCCAGTGACATCAAGGTGTGACTCGGCTCGAGTGTCTGTGACGAACACGCGGACCCCGTTGAAACGGCGATGCCACGTTCTTTAAAAGAGAGTAATATCGATTCTCCTTCGATAAAATCGAACCGGAAATGGGCGTTGTTCGGAAGTCGGTTTGTCGGATGTCCATTGAGATACGATCGTGGTACGGTTTCGAATACCGTTTTGATGGCTTTATCTCTCAGCTGCCGCAACCGTTTGCTTTCCTCGGGCATATACTGTAAAGCCAGTTCTGCTGCCTTCGCGAAACCGACGATGGCAGCCACATCCTCAGTTCCTGAACGTAAGCCGCGCTCTTGGCCCCCACCGATGATCAGCGGATTGAGCAGAAATCCTTTCCGTACGTAGAGGGCACCAACACCCCGTGGGCCGTAAATGTCATTTGACGATAGCGTGAGCATATCTATGAAGTCCCGCTGCACGTCTATTGGTATTTGGCCTTCTGAAGCGACTGCATCGACGTGGAATACGATTTTTTTTTCACGGGCGATCTTTCCAATCGACATAACTGGCTGAATCGTTCCTATCTCGTTATTGGCGTGCTGGATTGAGATTAAGATCGTATCGGGTCTAATACGCTCTTCGAGTTTGTCGAGACGCACGGTGCCCGTGAAATCAACGGGGACAGTCGATACCTCGAAACCATTCTTTCTGAGATATTTGGCGATGTTGAGTATTGAAATGTGTTCAACCTCGCTAATAATCACATGTTTACCCTTCTGCTTGTTCCGCAACGCATACCCGATAATCGCAAGGTTGTTCGCTTCAGTCGCACCAGACGTGAAGATGATTTCCTCTGGTTCGCGAGCATTCACAAAATGTGCGATCGTCCTACGTGACGAATCAAGAGCTTCAGTAGACCAATCGCCCACCTCGTGCAACGACGACGCATTTCCAAACTTTTCGGCCATATATGGAGTCATTGCAGCAATGACTTCAGGATCAACCGGCTTAGCAGATTGATAGTCGAGGTACACGATTTCTTTTGCTATTAGAAATCACCTCCTAGAAAAAAAATAGTACACTAGTGCATCTTATTCTTTTCCTACGATAAACACCGCCAGAAAATAAAGAAAAAAAATTAGTACACTTTAAAACCACAGGCTGCCTTTTGCGTCGAGGACCAAATCATTTAGTGTTCCCGCACCCACGATTTTTACACCCTCGATGAGCTCGACTTTGTCCCAGCCAAGCATCTGCTTCGATGCCTCACATACGTACACTGTAATGCCCATTTGGAGTGTCTGATCGAGCATCTCTTTTATACTTGGGAATGACCCCAACTTTATCTTTTCAGCCGCTCCTGGTAGTAAAATGCGCAATCCTTGTCCTAGATAGTAAATCAAAGGTTCCAATTCCATTGCCTTCGCCGTTTGGGCAAGCACAAGTGGGGAATACTGGCGCTCGGGATTGTCGCTTGTCTGCACGTATAGCAACATCTTTTCATTTGTCATAATCATCTCACCTCTACTTTTTTTTCCTGATTAAGAAACGCAAAACTCCTTCATTGTTCTCGAATTTTACCAGTTCATGACCGGTCCGCTTCACAAACCGCGTGATATCTTCCTCCGCAGCTGGATCGTCTGCGATCACCTCAAGCACTTCACCAACTTTGATACTATCGATGCCCTCCCGTGTTTTAAACAGCGGGGCAGGACAGTATAATCCAATCATATCGAGACTTTTTGCGGGTAGTTGATCCGCCATGATCATCCATCTCCAGAAACTTACTAGGGGCGTTGTTGTATTAGAGAATAATCCTTCCACATTGAAATCGCGGTAATCTCTTTTGTAAACGAATGGCTAATGCATAATGTTGTCGCCTGATGTGCACGAGAGGCTACAGCTGCTGCTGGACTGCAGCCTCAGTATGCGCAGGTTTAGGTAGTCACTGCTGTCTGCTGGGAGGATCCTGGGAGACAGATCCGTTCGTTTCTACCGGCAACATAGCATTGTGCGACATTGACTATATGGGACGTGGAGCCTCTTGAATGTGCTTGTTGCGACAATTTTGGCACTTTTTAGTCGAGGTCATAATAAAGGTAAGGTTCGCGCGATGCTCTGTTTCATAAATCTGTGCGGTGTTTCCAGCAAGAGCCTAGAACTCTCTTGGCAACTGATGACCAGATGAGTGCGCGTCAGCACGCCGTGAAACATAACCTGGACGCTTACTTGAGTCTCGTAGCTGCATCGGACGAACGGCGCCGGACACCAATCAAAGAATAGATAGTGCTCCGAACCAGGAGCCTTTTCGACTATCCAATGCGCAAATGTGCCATAAAACGCTGCTTAATCTGAGTTGCCGCATAAGGTACGTCCTGAAGACTGGTATTCCCTGGCTTTATCACGACGTGAATAAACTTAGGACCCATCGGGAGCTGCAATGCAGTCAGCAAATCCTCTGCCGTGTATGCCTTAGCTGTGTAATCGATACCAAAACCCCGCGCCAAAAGCTCCAAATCAAGTTGTTGAGCCGCCGTACACTGATCTCCTGTGGAGCCGTACGTGCCATTATCAAGAGCTACAACCGTAAAGTTGTCTCGTGCCTGCTCAGAGATACTACACAGAACATTTGGATTCATCAGGAGGCTTCCATCTCCGTCTAACACGACGACTTCGCTTTTGTTATAAAGGGAGATACCAAGCCCGATCGAAGAAGCTAAACCCATGCTTCCAAGCATATAAAAGTTGCTCGGCTGATCGCAAAGGGCATACAGCTCCTTGCACGGTATTCCTAAATTGCAGACTACCGTCCGCCCTCGAAGGTACGGAACGGCTGCTTCGATCGCTTCATAGCGAGTCATTGTGGGACACTTAACCTGGGCTTCCAGCGACAAAGCAGGGGATTTTGATCTTTTATATCCCGGTTCTCCCAAGAAGTCTAGTCTCTGATCTCCCGGTTGCCGAAAGGCGTCTGCGGGCGCGCACTGCCACAACTCCGGAGAGACAAGCACGACGACCGGCAAGCTTGTTTTGAACGACTCCTGTATAGCCTGACCCACGACTGGGAGGTCCTCCACGGTGTGAACCTCATAGGTCGTTACGTCGAGGGCGTTTAGCACTGCCTGAAGGTGTGTGCCCCAATAACCTTGAGCGGGTATACTCTCCCGATAGACTCCCCGCCAACTTGCAACAATCGGCAACGGAAGTTCATAAGTAAAATTGAGCGACGATAAGGCGTTCAGCAAGTTTCCAATGCCGGTGCTTTGAATCAGCATTAGAGGTTTAGCTCCTGCTAGAAATGCGCCTGCACAGATCCCGACGCCGTCTTCCTCCCTCGATAGCGGAACCTCGAAAAAGCGCTTGCTCACCAGGGGCAGTAGGTTCTTCAACCTATCACACGGCAACGTGGCTACAAGATTAATGTTATTCTGTTCGAAGAGCTCAACGGTTTCTTTTTCTGGAGTCAGCATTGCTCCCCCTTTAGCTTACCACGTCCCGCAGTTCGGTAAGATCCACATCAGGCGATGCGATGCGAATGTCGGGCTTTATCTCATAGCACGGCTTGTCTTCTTTTAGCTTTTGCAAGCCGCCTCCGGTAACGTTGAGAAGCACAACATCTGAATCATCAATACCTTCGTTAGCGACAGCCTGCATCAACGACGCTGCGGCAACTGCTGCTGCCGGTACTATATCTATGCCTTCAAAATCTTCAAAGAGACATGCCGCGCGTCGGGCTTCAGTATTTGACACGGCGTACATCTGACCCCTCGTGTTTTTTAGAGCGTCAAACACCCCTCCTTTGACTGAGTACGCTGGATTTCTGTTCGATAAGACATCAGCGTACAATTTCTTAATAGATTTCTTCGCGTCACGCATGTCGGTCGATGGGTCGATGGTCCTTCTGTTAGAATTCCAAGCGCTGAACATAGGCGCAAAAGGCAAGTTCTGGGACAGATGCAATTTTGGAAGCTGGCCCTCCAAAAACCTTCCGTCGTGTTTTAGACGCAAAGCGGCCTCCCACGCTGCAATCCCACCCGTTCCACTACCAACTGCTTGAAAGTAATGATCTGGCGCTCTGCCAATAGTAACGGCAGCCTCAAGCATTACCGTGCCCATGCCGTCACGTCGTGCGACGTTCATAGCTCCCCCTTCTGTTGTAAGTCCCGGTAACGCTGTGAGCCTGTTACCCAGAGCAATAGCGTCTGAATAATCATTTCCTCGTTGGAGAACCACTAGAGTAATATTCTCAGAAGGTGGTTCAGGGAGCCATAACTTTCCCATTGCGCTTTCCAACCCGACGAGAACCAACTTAAGATCCGTCGAAGTCGTTGACACCGTATGCGCAAAAGCGCGCGCTGTGTTGCCAACTGAGGAAACGACCAGCGTTTTCACCTTGTTTTCGACCGCTCGTTGCACCGTCGGTGGCGACTCCAGCTCTTTAAAGCTGCACGTCTCCAAGAACGCGTTTTTTTCAGGCCAGTATCCGTTAAAACTGATGAATAGGTCTTTTAGTCCAAGCTCTCGCGCAAACGTCTCGCTCTTGTATGTTACTGACCGACCACGTGTCGGCAACTTATCTACCGTTGGCAGCCACGCAGAAAACCGCCACATGCTTTCTTCCGCGGTATTTACCAATCGATCGTCCTGGTAAACCGTGCGAAAAAGTGCGTTATCGCAATCGCAACGTAACACGTAACCCGCGGCAGAAACATCCGCACGACAGCCGAGGCAGATAATTTTATAATGGTTCGGCGCCGAGTTATTGATGTTCACACGTACCTATTTAGCTGCTATTTTTATTTAAGTTTACCTCGTTATTGTAACATTGTATAAAAAATTGCTATTATTTGATACATATAGGCAATCTTTTTCTATTTTTGCATAATTATATATAGAATTATTCATAAAAAATAACTTGGTTACAGTGAATCTAGAAAATGAACCAGAAAAAGAAGTTTTAAGTCCTGAATCACCCACTTTTGAGTTTTTGTACAAAAAGGAAAATCTAATCAAGTGTCTACAATGTGGGCGATGTACAGCGGGATGTCCAGCTGCAAAAGTATTCAGCGACTATAGCCCACGTGAGATCGTCAGGCGTGCGGAAGAGAGCACAGCAGACGAGCTTGCGAAAGACCCTCTTATCTGGCTTTGCGGTCAGTGTTATACCTGTAATTCTCGGTGCCCTCGAAATAACACTCCAGCTTCCATAATACTCAACGCGAGAAACAAAGCGTTCAAAGAAGGATGGGCACCTGATGAGTTCTACAAAAAAGCTTCCTTGCTGTTTCACTCTTTAGAAAGTAACGGCGTGACCGTTTCACCTGAATTATTCGACCACGACCTTGGCTTGTTGAGCAAACTTGTCGACCATAATAGGATCACCACGCTGAGAGCTGAGCTGGGACTGCCTCCCCGAAACTCTCGAGACATACCAGTCCCAGCTAAAGCGCTCAAAGAGATTAGGACCATCTTGAAATTAACCTGCAACAAAGGGGGGCTTTTGAACGACCGCTAATCCGCTAGTCTTAACGTCTTCCACCAAGCTGCCTCAACGCTTGTACTTGTTCAAGAGTTGTGTCGCAGGGACTTTCTACCCAGGCATAGAACGATCGTTCAGGTTCATACTGAATTCTTTGAACGTTGACTACTTCGATGATCCGAACCAATCGTCGTGCACCGGATTTGCGGGGCACTGCGGCGTGGTTCCTCCTGAGGCCAATCTCAGTCTTAATGCCAGAAATCTTGCGCTTGCATACAATTCCGGGTACACCAATGTCGTCTGCACGTGCCCCACGTCATACGCGAATCTAAAGGAGTGTATTGGTGAACTTAACGACAACAAAACGCGGGCAGCGATAAACGACGTGTTGAAAGCAGTGAACTACGAGTACGAAGGAGGCGTAACGGTCTATCATGCTGCAGAGGTGCTTTATAGTCTGAAAGAAATCCTCGCAGAGCGCGCGAAATTCTCCCTTTCTAAGGTTAACATAGCAACGCATCACGGGTGCCATTATACAAAAGTATTTTACGACGAGGTAACAGGCGGGTTGTGGGAATATCCGACTTTGCTTGATGAAATATGTGCGGCTTTCTCAGCGACACTCGTTGATTATTCTGAACGATCTTCTTGCTGTGGTCTTGGTTTTTCGCACCTTATAGACGTAGACGAGTATACAGAAGCAACAAGCTTTAGAAAGCTCGAGAGCGTACTCGCTGAAGAGCCCGACCTTATCGTGACAATGTGTGCTGGCTGCCAATTAATTCTCGATAGATTTCAGCGCCAGTTCGAAGAACGATTGAGTCGCGTCGTACCTGTGTTAAACGTATCACAGCTCGTAGCTTTGTTACTCGGAGCTGATAAATCAAGAGACGCATGCCTTCAATTTTCGACGATCGATGTAGCTCCACTCATTGAAAAGATGGAGGCCGTTTGAAGTGTCGAAATTCGGAGTCTTCTTATGTCGATGCGATGGAAACATCTCAAACGCAATCGATATTGATAGGTTAGATAAGGATTTCAAACGCGCCAACGTTGTAGACTCTGATCAACACCTCTGTTCGCTACAAGGCCAGCAGAAGATCAAGAAATCTATTCGCAAACACAACCTCGATGGCGTCGTGGTTGCTGCTTGTTCGCCTAACAATCACGGTCACACCTTCAAGGGCTGTATGCGCGATGCAGGCCTTAATCCGTATCTTCTTGAGATCACAAATATTAGGGAACAATGTTCGTGGGTCACCGATGACAGAAAAAGCGCTACCGAGAAAGCGCGCGACCTCATCAATGCTTCGCTACAACGGCTCGAGCATGCGGAGTCCCTTTCTGAGTTTCGTGTTGACGTTACCAACGCCACCCTCGTCGTAGGCGGTGGCATCGCAGGAATCACCGCAGCGCTCGCCTTGGCAGAAAATGGCGTACAAACGTATCTGGTTGAAAAGAAGCCCTCTATCGGGGGCAATACGGTACGAATCGGAAAAGTGTTTTCACCACACAAGATGGTGGAAGAGTGTGCGATGTGCTCACTCAGCCCGTTAATGAACGATGTTTACGAGAATCACAAAATCGAGCTCCTAACTGACGCTGAAATTGCCAACATAAACGGAACTGCTGGTCACTTCAACGTTGACGTCAAAATCAAACCACAAAGCGTTAGTGAACGATGTACAAGCTGCGGGGAGTGCGCGACCGTTTGTCCAATCGAAGTGCCAGATTGGTGGAACGCCAACACACGAACAAGAAAAGCTATCTATAAACCTTTTCCACAGGCCGTACCTGA
>PLGY01000068.1 GCA_003139855.1 Candidatus Methanoflorens stordalenmirensis | reverse complement strand
ATCTCCCACGAAACGACGTTCTGATTGTTGGTTGCGGTGCCCGCTGGGATGCCGATAAAATCATTTTGCCCGATGGTACCCCAATACGGGTAGCCGTTTGACTGGGTCTGAAATAGGCTCGGGGTGCTGACGTACGCGTTATAGCTGGCGCCTGCCGTTCCCTGGTTGACCCACGTGGATCCTGCCTGGGGTGCGTAATATATGGTGGGGGCGGGGGTCGACTGTGCTGCCACTAGCGTGGTTGTAGCGCCTGTAAATAATACAATAATGAGGAGGGTGACTACAGAAAGTGAAACGATGTTGTGTGCTCGCATGGGTTTGCCTCGGTAAAACGTCTTTGACGTAAATCGTTCTTCAACGAAAAACGCTTTGCAGACTATATAACAGCTTTGGTTGCACGTGACCATAAAAACGATGCTGCGGTGTTTAAATGGCCAAAAAATGGCTACGATTGAACGATTAAACTTCCGCCTGATCGCCTTTCCGTGTTCCACCGCCCGCGCCGCAGCCGCTTAGCCTGTGCCTCTTCTTTCTTAGCGGGTTCTTCTTCTCCGAGGTGCTGTGCAGTCAGTCTTTGAAACGCTGCCAGCTGGTACGCGCAAACCCGCCGTGAGAGCGACAGTCCATACGGCAAGCGTTTCCAGGATGATTGGGTGCTTTGCGTACTCATTTATGCTAATCTGT
This sequence comes from Candidatus Methanoflorens stordalenmirensis, assembly GCA_003139855.1. GTDB lineage: Archaea > Halobacteriota > Bog-38 > Methanoflorentales > Methanoflorentaceae > Methanoflorens > Methanoflorens stordalenmirensis. Next base: position 10,419 of record PLGY01000068.1, on the reverse strand, counting down.
AAGCGAGTGTCGCGGCAGCAGTCGCTGCAGACCAAAGTCCAAAGAGATTCTTTTACAATACCAAGCGGCCAGTCAGTCGAGAGCTGATTATCCGGGGTTGCCTGGCCTGGCCTCCCACGGATGCATAACGCTCGTAATCCTAGAAGGTTTGGGTGGCAGCAAGCAGTTTCAGCACTATCGCCGTATCGCTTTCTGAGAGTACACCCACACCGCAGGACGGCGTGAAAAGAAATTGTTCACGTAACAGATTTTCAGCAATCCCTTTCCCGACAAATTCCTGGATAAGGCTTTCGTGTCTCTGCTTGAGGCTACCGGGCGTTTCAGCGCGCAGTTTCTCGACGTTACCGGTCGGCACCAGGCCGGAAGCCAAGATCCCGCCGCGTTTCAAAAAGGCCTGAATTTTGTCAGGATAGAGTGCCACTTTAGCGCCATAAAAATACGCGTCAAAGGCAATGATATCGATCTTGGTACTGGCAAGCAGTCCCCAATCCATGTTGCCGCAGCAATGCACGCCCACCAACGCGCCGGCATTGTGAGAAATTTCAGCGACTTCATTCAGCCCATTAATCACATCTTCATCCTGAATCGTCATGTATGCGGCCGTGCCCAACGCGGAAAGCACCGGCTCATCGAAGAAGATCATAACTTGCTCAGTGTAAGTCTGCAATTGCTGAATTTGCCAGAGCGCCTTCATGCCCAGACCTTTCAGCACAATGTCGCGATATTGTTCGTCGAACCAGACCGAGCGACGTTCCTGATCCGCCAGCACTAAACCGAACGTAACGGGGCCTGTAACCTGCCCTTTCAGAAATGGAAGTTTCATATTGGCAGCGGCCAACTGTCGCAACATACCGTGCAGGCCAGCGGCGTACTCTTCGGAAATCGCAAAGGCATCCACATCCTCCGCGACAAGGTGTTCATAAAACTCAACCATGGCGTTGGGCAGATCGTCGTCAACCTGCACCCAGATGCGCTTCGCGACCTCATTAACTCGAATGCCCGGAAACGCTTCGGTGTACTGAGGAATCAAAGCTTCCTTAAATGACCGTCTCGGCAACTGCGGCCAAGCTGGAATAGTGAGTGGAACTTGTTCAAGCGCTTTAAGAGCCTCTTTGGGGGTCATATAGGGCATACTGCCGATCATGGTCGTCTGGTGTGCTGGAAGTACAGACATCGTAATAAATTCGTGATAGACGTTCAAATAGCTTCAGTTGTTCTATGTTCTGCCTCGGTCTACAATTGCTAAGGTTGTGTAACCGCTCCAGTTCAAAAAGGTTCAATGCTTGGCCCAAAACAAGTTCATGTGACATTTTAGAAGTGCGGGGCGGTTAACAGCCTTAGTCCTCTTTGTTTTTCTTAATATCGAATTGACGCGGAATCGTGCAGCGCATGTAAAACTGAAATTAACCGATTTATAGAGAGAAACAACGTAGGATATATTCCGGTCAAATCAAATCTTTTAGAAGTGTTGACTTTCTCGTATAACCTTATGCACCGCTTTCCACCAAGGCAAACAGACTCACGCACATTTCTACCTGCGCTTCGAAGGATCTTGATTTGCTTGACTTGCTGGCTTGTGCTTAGTCGCGCACGGCTAATCAAAACGATTATCTGTCAAGCATCGATCCCATGAACCACCATGTCAGCTACTGAACGTTACCCAGAAGTTTTTACCGACATTGTATTACAAGACAGGATACAACTCTCGCTTCATCGCGCAAAAACCGATTATTGCTATCCTACGATATGGCTACCGCATACGTTCTCAGCGCTTGTAGGACTATCCACGCGCATCTACCAGACACTGCATGATGGGACCCCAGCCTTGCGTGTTGTTGCGGCCCATTCAAGTTCCTCCGATACTGTCTTAGCCGTGGGAACCTGGACAAGAAAAAAAAGTAACCCTTAGGCATCAAATTTTAAATCTATATTAGGTGAGCGGTTCATGAATCGATCTTATGAATACAAAAAATTCTTTTTAGTCCTTTTAACGGGCCTGCTGATTTCCTCTTTATCAGGATGTTCAAAATGCGTCGTCAAAAAACAAATTTAACCCAAGGGCACCCGATTGCATCCGATGTTCAAACAACGCTCCAGAGGACAGTCGCGCCGGGCGCAACACCTTCGACAGCGATTGCTCTTAGTGAGGTTTCCAAATACGCTCAATACGGCTATGGAAACTGGAATTATGGCTCAGGTCTCCCCTACGACAGGCGGCTTGATATCATGCCGCCGACGTACAGTGGTTCAGCCGTTACTAAAAAAACAAAACTTTTGAATTTCTTTACCATTTCAGACATCCATATCACCGACAAAGAATCGCCTAATCAGTTGATCTATCTTCAACACCGGTATCCCACATTGCCGGTTGGGGCCTCTCTACATTCGGGGATTATGCCATATACAACGTACGTTCTCGACGCCGCCGTCCAGACGGTCAACGCCCTGCACAAACAGAACCCGATTGACTTCGGCCTCTCTCTAGGAGACGCCTGCAATAGCACTCAGTACAACGAACTCAGGTGGTTTATCGACGTCTTGGACGGCAAGGTCATTACCCCCAGCTCCGGCGCCCATCTCGGAGCCGATACCATCGATTATCAGAAACCTTATAAGGCAGCAGGGCTGGATAAGACGATCCCCTGGTATCAGACGCTCGGCAACCACGATCATTTCTGGATCGGTTCAATCCCTGTTGACTATAGCCTGCGGAAGGACCTGCGGCAATCCTACATCTCCGATGAAGTCTTCGCGACGGGTGATGTCCTCAGAGACCGCACAAAAATTAACAGCCGTGATTGCTATATGGGCGTGCTCGATGGCTCGACTCCTTGCGGTGATCTTATCAAGGCAGGACCCGTCGGAAATTTCAACAGCGCTCCGAAGGTTGTAGCCGATCCCGATCGCCGTTCACTTTTGAGAACGGAGTGGATGAATGAATTTTTTAAAACGTCTTCAAGTCCGGTCGGTCACGGTTTCAACTTGTCCAACGCCAATAATGGATTTGCCTGTTATAGTTTCGTGCCGAAATCAGCCGTCCCGATAAAGGTAATCGTGCTCGACGATACCCAGAAGGAAGACGATGACTCGGCGGACATCCACGGTCATGGATTTCTGGACCAGGCGCGTTGGGCCTGGCTTAAAAAAGAACTTGCAGATGGCGACGCGGCAGGACAGCTCATGATCATCGCCGCGCACGTACCGATCAACGTCGAAGTAACTGCGCCTAATTCCCAAATGGGTTGGTGGCTCAATCCTCAAAATGCCGTAACCCTGCCGAATCTGATTGCGGAACTTCAAAGCCATCCGAACTTGATCATGTGGGTGTCTGGGCATCGCCATTTGAATACCGTTAAAGCCTTTATATCGCCTGATCCAGTCAATGCGCCTGAAAAAGGCTTCTGGCAGGTTGAAACGCCGTCGCTCCGGGATTTTCCGCAGCAGTTCCGGACTTTTGAGATTTACCTCAACAGCGACAATACCATTTCCATCGTGACGACCGACGTTGACCCGGCAGTCAAGGAAGGAACGCCCGCGGCGACATCGCGTAAATATGCCATTGCGGCAACGCAGATCATCGGGACGTCGGATTTTACAACTAAAAATAATCCGACGAATGATCCAACCATCAAGCCCATGCCGACCGGTTCGTACAACGCAGAACTGGTGAAACAGTTGAGCCCTGAAATGCGGGCCAAGATGCAGAACTATTGAAAACCGATAAGCAGGTAAAAGAAATACGACAACCGCTTTAAAACAATATGTTTACCGGAATCCCCTGCCTCTCGAAACCTCTCTTCAACTCGTCGCCCTTTTCAGCAAAGAACCGATCCTCGATCGCCCACTCCATGTCGTTTTCCCGGTAGATGCGGTTTGCATAGTGATAGTTCAGCCGGTCCACCAGGACGAAATCAACGGCAGCAGCAAGCTCGCGAGGCAGCTTTTCAGCTCCGGGCAGGAGCGGGGCGATCATGACAAAAGTCTTAATTCCTTTGGCATGAAGCGATTTCAGGGCATTGATCCGTTCCTTGATCGTGGAGGCCCCTGGCTCAAAGATCCGTCGGATCTTTTCCTCAGCCGTGGTTATGGAAAAGCCGACCTCCACTTTCCCAGATGTTTTAAGGATGTCGATATCTCGCAGCACGAGAGAGGACTTGGTCTGAATCGTTACCGGCCAATCGCTCCCCAAAAGGATTTCAAGACATTTCCGGGTCAGTAGGTACTTCTTCTCTGCCGGTTGATACGGATCGCATACACCGCTTACCCAGACCCGCCCCATTGGCTTCCTTGTTATTTCCTTCGCTAGCACCTCCGGAGCATTGATCTTGACGTCAACAAACTCGCCCCACGGTTCCCGGTGACCGGTGAACCGCTTCATGAATGCAGCGTAACAATAGCTGCAGGCATGGCTGCATCCCCTGTATGGGTTCAGGGCGTAATCATAGACCTGGGATTTCGAAAGGACGGATTTTGCAGTTATTTCTTGGATCTTCATTTGATTTATCACATTTAGTGCGGGATCCACACTACAGTGTTTGTCGGAGAAGTCGTTGCGATATGCGGTGAGCCGCAACGGCAGAGTACTTTTATGTCACGTCGAATTACAAAATATTTAGCTTGGAGAGCGCACACGTTCCTGTAGGCGATCACAAGCATTAACCTAAGGCGGGCGATGTTAAGTTGGTAGGAAACGGTTGACCTGCAGCGAGGGGGAAAATCAGATATGACTAATAAGAGTAGGATTCTTACTCAAACGCAAAACAAGCAACGACTCTTCGCTTTTTGTGGCATTCTTGCGCCGATACTCTTTACGCTTCTGGTGGTAGTAGCAAGTCTTCTACGGCCGGGGTATAGCCAGTTCCACAATTTTATCAGCGACCTCGGCGTCGGCCCCTATGCGATAATCCAAAACGCCAATTTCGTTATTTTCGGTCTTCTGTCGATCGGTTTTGCGCTTGGGCTTCGAGGTGGCTTGCCAGCGCCACAACAGAGGGCCCTGAAAGCCAGCGTAGTGCTCGTAGTTATATTTGGAATTGGGGTACTGTTGGCCGGAGTATTTCCCGAAAACTATCTTTCGGGAGGCCTGCATACGCTGGCAAGCTCCGCCGCATTCCTTTCAATCATAGCAGCCCAGCTGCTGGTCTGGCAAGGATTAAGGCGCAAAGATAGTGCAGTTTGGGGCAGATACCGAACATATTCACTGATAAGCGGATTGTTGTCACTTATCTTGGTTTGGTTCTCTTCCAGCACTGACTACCCCGGAGCTGCTCAAAGGATATTCCTTGCGGTGCCGTGGATCTGGATTGAAGTGACTGGACTAAAACTCTATTCCTTGACCAAAACGACGCAACCCCCCACGCTTGAATCGCTGACAGCGACATCGTGACCTCGCCTCGTACACGCTCTTTGATACATACGTGACGGCAAACTGGCCGACTCGCTACTGCCGCTGAGTAAGTTGGCAGAATGCCGCGTCACGGTGAAAAGGCAGAAGTGCGCGAAATGCTCGTGCAAGCGCTTATGCATCTGGNNAGAATTAGACTTCTGAGGCTGATAACGCTTGTCGTCGCTTACGGGATCGGCGCGTACGGCGGCAGGCCGTTGCTCGAAAGAAACTGCCGATGGCAGCAACGATGTGCGAAAATCTATTGCGATAATAACCTTATTACTTTTTGACGAACGTGCCTTCGCGATACTCTTGAAAAGCCGTGCGAAGCTCTTCTTGCGTATTCATGACGATGGGGCCAGACCACGCAACGGGCTCACCAATGGGTTGTCCCGTAACGAGAACAAAACGTGCCCCATCATCTTCCGCACTTACTACTATCTCATCCCCCTCACGCTCGAACAATATTACGCTTTCCGGACCGTGCGAGATGCCTCGTAGCTCCCGCTGACCCCGCCGAGATGTGCGTTCGTTGGCCGCATCAGACAGCTGCCCCGATTTTTCATCAAAACGAGCAGATCCTGCTATCACATAGGCGATCGCTGTATGCCCGTCCTTAACGCCGTGGAGGAGACTGGAATGAGGAAGCATAGTGATATCGAGATATTCTGGTTCGGCGATCACGTCCTGAACAGGCCCACGTATCCCATCCACTGTGCCGCAGACCACTTTTACGCGAGCACCAGAATTTAGAACGGCTTCTGGGATGTCTTGAGCTTTAATCTCCCTATATCGTGGTGACATCATTTTATGCGAGGAAGGGAGGTTGGTCCACAGCTGTAAGCCCCATAAGCGACCATCTGTCTCGCCTTCCGGCATTTCCTGGTGGATTATTCCGCTGCCTGCGGTCATCCACTGCACGTCGCCTATTCCGATGATCCCCGAGTTTCCCATGCTGTCACCGTGCGCGACCTTTCCTTCCAAAACGTAGGTGATAGTTTCGATCCCCCGGTGAGGGTGCCATGGAAACCCGGGCAGATATTTTGCCGGACTGTGGGAATGAAAGTCATCGAGCAGAAGGAACGGATCGAGTTCCGGAGATGATCCTTGAAAGCCAAGCGCCCGCTTCAAATGGACTCCTGCCCCTTCGATGGTGGGCACGCTCTTCCAACTCCTTACAACCCTTCTGATTTGGCTCATGTTAACATTTCTCCTTTCTAATGAACGATCTGCAAGATTATTAAGCGCTTGTAGTTGTGGCGCCGCACAAAGGAATATCTTCTGCGTCGAGCTGTGCCATCAATCCGTAAGAGGTTTTTTAATGCTGCGCACGAACCTTGCTGCACAGATGAAATGGGAGAATGAAGATGACGAAATACAAGGAAAATGAAGGCCCCTATAAAGCGCTAACTCCAGGAAATGCGGCATTGCTGCTTATTGACCACCAAGTGGGACTGCCCCAATTAGTACGTGACGCCTCCCCTGAAGAATTTAGAAACAACGTGTTGGGGCTGGCAAAACCACCAAAATTAGAAACGCAAAATTAAGATAAATCACTGTGGAGAGCGCAGGCGGCTGAGTCCGAATTGATGTGACAAATGCAGCGAGGGCCTGGGCAAGCTGTTCTTTTAGCTCGAGCGCAAACGTCCGCAGGTGCGATCCTTCGAGGCGTTCGGCTCTGCCGAGACCGTAACAGCAGGCCGCCTCGTATAGCACCACATACCTTAGCTGTGCGTCGCGCCGGGCCTGTTCAACGCTTTCTATTGGCCCTTCCGGCGCTATTGTGTGAATGTAGGCGGCAAACAGCTTGTAGAGGGCCTGCTTCGTCTCGCCTATACTGGGTCTGGTCTGGGTTACTTGCACAACTCCACTATTGCGCTACGGATGATAATCCTGCGGCGAGAACGGGTTGGAAGTGAAGAAAAGGAATGGATGAGGGGGACAAATCGATCCCCACCCTATTGGACGTTCAGCGCATTGCAGCAAGAGACTGCTGGTGGTCAAATGCCCAAAGACTTGATACAGGATCGCAAGAAAATAAACCCGGGCTGCGACCGGCTGAATCACTGCAAACGGTATAAGCTGCCTTAGGGCTTTGACCAAACACTAGTTTATTCGGTTAATACTATTTTAACCCTTTGAAAATGATCAGTTTTTTGATAAAGAAAGCCCCTCACGAACCCTGCAACGCCTGTGTCTCTTGTGTCAGGTTCTGCCCCCTGCGGATAGAGCTGACCCTTCGCCGCGCCATCGACATCGGGTGTAGAAATGCGGCCATCACCTCGGCATGGCCAAACGCTTCCCCGCCGCGCGCGTACCGGGCATTGATTATTGGGCTGGAAAATGGGAGTATTCGTGAGCCGTTTGTGAGCGCAACGCAACGATTGAGGGGGTTCCAGACCGTGTGAACTTCCAAAAAGCAAGCGCTTCGGCCTTATCTTTTGAAGCGGGATCGTTCGATGCCGCGGTAAGTAATCTGGTCTTTCATGAAGTGAGCGACACCAACGACAAGCGAGAGGTGATCAAGGAGGCATTACGGGTCGTCAGGAAGGGAGGCGCGTTCGCCTTTCAAGATCTGTTCCGGAAGCGAGTGTGCGGCGACATCGAGGGGTTGCTCGAAGCAGTCAAGGGGGTGGAGTATCGAACGGGTCGAGTTTCTCGATACCGCTCATTCGGGCATTGTTCCGAAGGCGCCAAGACTTCCCTTTATGCTCGGCACTATTGGCATTCTCTACGAGACAAAATAAGAGGCGCACACCTACTACTTCCGCACCTATTGGCCCAGAAGCACAGGCTCTTTAACGTCTTTACTGCGCAGCAATTGGCGAACAGCGTTCTCTAGCGCGTCTCGCAACGGTATAAAGCGTGAATATGACGGGCACAAGTACGAATACGAAAAAACTTCCGGTTGGACTTATAAAAGAAACCATGATTGCTATTACAGCCAAAATTGGCAATGAAAGGTTAGATCGCTTGATGTGGTCGGCATAGGGCATCACCTTCTCAGCTACGAACCCCTTTTTCCAGGCATAATACCAATTGGCATACCATAAAAGACCTATAATGAGCATGTTTAAATCAAATATAAGTTGTGCAAGCTGGAATTGGCCATATTTACCGATAATTGACGTGGAAAATGGCACAATGGCAATTGACATGAGCCAGAGGATATTTATCCAGAGAAGCGTGGCGTTGGTGTGTTTTATTACGTAGAATATGTGGTGATTCATCCAAAAAACAGCCAGAAGGATGAAGCTGATCACGTAAATGAATATCTGAGGCAGAATACTTGTGACATACGCGCTGAATACAAGGGGAGTTACTGTGCCCGTTAGGGTGGGTACTTCAATACTTAAAACCAGCAAAGTCATGGCTATGGCAAATATTCCATCAGTCAGCGTTTCAATTCTGCCTGTAGGAATCTTCAGCGCTGGAATTCTATGCTCATGCATCGGCACCTCATGCAAATCCTATTAGCTTAATCTTGCGGATTTGATCCGGCGGATGGAGGAGACCAATAATGAAAAAAATATTCACTGCGAAGATGCCGCGTCACTCATCTAATCCCACGTTTTTTATCCGATCATTCGCTTGCCGCTTTTATCGAGCGTGAGAATGCGAAGTGGCAGTGTGCACAGTGCAGAGCATCATTGTGCTGCCATAATAGAGTCTGTTTCAATTGCAGCATTGACCTCTTGCAAACTAAGAAGAACTTGTACAGGTGACGTATCGATTATCCACTTCAACTACTGGTTTAGCGCCATATCACTCTATTGACAAGATTTCGAGACCTTAAAGCGCACTCAGTCGACCTCGGCCCGCTCTTGCTATCAGTGTCAGACCGCAGCCTCACGATGGAACAGAACGGTAATTACGGTCAAGCCTTATGAAGTGCTCTGTCGCGTTACCATGCCGTAAAAACTAGGAAAAAAGGGGCGCGCCATTTCAGCGCTTTAGCCCCTCAAGTCGCTTGTTCACCTTTTCGAGATGGGTATTGAGCGCATCTCTATACTCTTCCAGCATTTTGATTTCTTCATCAACATCCATCAATGGCACTGGCGGTTCCATGCTCATTCCCATGTCCATCCCGTGCCCGTGGTGCCCATGATGGTGATGCGTGTCGCAGTTGCAGCCGCAGCTGCAGCCACAACCGCAACCCTCAAATGAACAACTATCTTGTCTGCACATGTATCGTTCACCTCCTTTGCACTACGGCTTAAAACGCCGTTCGTAAAACCCTATTAGATCATCAAAGAGTTGTTTTCTCCGTACAATCGTGCTCAGCCCCGCCTTCAGGAAAGCAGCGCCTTTCTCGGTCACAGTATACACTCTCCTGTCGGGGCCGGAATTTCCCTTCTCCCACGCCGATGCTAGCAACTCTTTCTCCTCCATCCGTCGCAACACAGTATAGATGCTTCCCGGCTCGAGCTTGTGGCAGCCGCAGCTTCGTTCGTCGATCTCGTTGAGGAGTTGATATCCGTACGTGGGGGTTTCATAGAGGATTCGTAAGATGAGGAACTGTATCCAGCTCCGTTCCGGATATTGCCAACAGTTGCAACTGCTTTGATTGTACATTGCACTTGTGAACTCTGGTATGCTACAATGTTATATACAACAATGTTATATGAAAATTTGCCAGATTTGCTAAGCGCATGGAGTTAGAGCGATGGAACGAGAACGTGACGGAGTTATTGCAGTTAACGGATTGACAAAGCGATTCGGACTCCCTTCTTTTTCGACGTACCAAACGCGCGCAGCTCTCTAAGCTCTTCAGCGTAAGCATTTATAAACCTACAGGGGAGAAGGAAACGCATGGTTGAACCGCGGGACAGCATTAAAATTGTGAATGTGGTTGCATCCACCGGCATTGGACAAGAAATAGACCTCAAGCAAGTAACGCTTGGGTTAGAAGGCGCAGATTATGATCCTAAACGGTTTCCGGGCGTCGTTTACCGCACCAAGGACCCGAAGACTGCTGCATTACTCTTTCGATCAGGAAAAATTGTCTGTACGGGTGCAAAGAGCATAGATGA
>PLGY01000031.1 GCA_003139855.1 Candidatus Methanoflorens stordalenmirensis | reverse complement strand
CTTGTCGCGTTGCCGTACGTGGGGTTGCCCGCGTAGGTCGTGCGGTACTGGTAGGTGCCATTGGCTGACTCACTGTTACTGAACGAGTAATTACCATTCGCATCGGTCGCCGTAGTCGGCGTCACGTTGTTCCACGTGCCGCTGCCGTTCTTCTGGAGGGTGATGGTGGCGCCTGCGATCGGGGTGCCCGACGTGGTGTTGGTGAGTTTTCCGTTAATCGTGAAGGACGTACCCGCCGTAACTGAGGTGGGAGCAGCCACGGTGAGTTGCGTAGCTATCTTGGTCACGGTCACGATCACGGTGGGACTTGTCGCGTTGCCGTACGTGGGCGCGATGCCCGCGAAGGTCGTGCGATAGTAATAGGTGCCATTGGCTGACTCACTGTTACTGAACGAGTAATTACCGTTCGCATCGGTCGCCGTAGTCGGCGTTACGTTGTTCCAGGTGGCGTTGTCGGTGGAGTTTTGGAGCTGGATGGGGGCGTTTGCGATCCCGGGGCCGCCGGTGGCGTTGAGTGTTCCGTTAATCGTGAAGGGTGTATTGGCCGGAACTGTGGTGACATTAGCAGCCACGGAGAGCTGCGTAGGCGTAGGTTGAGCAGAAACAGCTGCAACGCCTGCAAATGAGACGGTTATAAGAAGTATGACTACAGAAAATGGGACGATTTTGTTTACGCGCATAACTTCCTTACAAGACCATAGCACCTAACAGCGCACCATAAGATACGATAAACGTTGCGGTTGAAATGTGACAGCAGAAACTGTGCTATGGCGTTTAAATGGTCAAAAAATGACTGATTTCGAACGATCAGACGTCCGAGTGATCGCCCGCTTTTCCATCGCCTTCGTTACAGCCCTTGCCTGGTGCCTCCTCTTTCTTAGCGGGTTTTTCTTCTTTTGGAGTGCTGGCACTGCTGAAACATCTGTGCGTTTAAACCTCAACATAAGGGATGAAGAGCTTAAAAAGACCGTAAAAATTAGGAATAAGCCTGTTCACGATGCTCGATTCTTCGAACATGGAGAGACTAAAGGGAAGTGGGAGAATACGGAAGACATGGTGCGTTAATATTTTAGGATAAGGGGTTTCGTTGGATGCATGTTACTTGCAATTCTTGAGTATCTTGGGTGTTATTATGATCGATTGGATTCTACGTCGAAAATGATGCCGTATATCCAGCCACATCATCAATAAGAAACCCAAACAAATAGCTCGGATAGTCACGGCTGCTCTTATCTTATTTTGTCACCCCATTTTTTTTATCTGTCTGCACCCACATAATTAGCTTTTTTGTGATGTTTTCTTCTTCAGTGCACGGTGCGACCCCAACGGCGCTTAAATGGTAAGCTTTACTTTCTAACAGAGCTGAAAACGAAGCACCAAACAGCGGGTTATGTCGCTTCGCGCTTCTTTACTTCCGCAATACCACGCACCATTTAGGGCCACTGTGTCAAGCTGCGGGGGGTCATATCCATGGCTCCGGTCCCGCTTTTTAGCCGCATGCGACAGAAAGCTGGTTTATCGACTGTTTTCTTCGCGCAACCACAACGGGGGAGATCCCGAAGACCAGCTTCAATGTGGGGGTGCTACCTAAGGGCTTTTGCAGTCTCAAGCGCAGCTAATCCTTCTAGCGGTCGATCGATACAAGCTCAGCATAGCACCCAGAGTGGGCATGTGGTGAACGGCGTTATATACCGCCGGCGGGCGCACAAGTTCCTAAGAGCCGCTGTTATGGGACTTCTGCCAGAGGCCGTTGTCGCCGCCGCGGGCAAAGACGCCGATTGTGCCAGACGACGGCGATGTGGCTCCTAACGATGAGGTCAGCTTCGCGCCGAGGGATTGCCGGCTTGACTACGCGCGCCGGTATACGATTCATGGTACGGGCGCCGTTCGTGCCTTCTACAAAGACGTCGACAAGACCTGCGTTTTATAAGCAGGCCGCTGGTCCTGTGCCGGAAGCAATCNNCTGCCCGCCGAGAGAGTGCCAGCTAGACCATGCCGTGCCACTCCAATCTTTGTACCAGGCGGCGCCGTCGGTGCCGCGCGCAATGACGTCGAACACACCGCTAGTCGAGATCGCAGCTGGTGACGAGGTTAGTGACCCGCCGAGAGAGATCCAGCCGGACCACGAGCCGGTCCACGTTCTTTGATAGAGAGCGCCGTTTGTGCCTTGTACAAAGACGTCGAGACGACTGCCCGATGTGCAGACCTCTGGTCCTGTGCCGGAAGCAATCTGCCCGCCGAGAGAGTGCCAGCCGCTCCAGGAGCTCCCTCCATTCGTGGTGGTCTGCTGCCAAAGGGCGCCGTCTGTGCCGCGCTCAAAGACGTCAATCACACCAGCACTCGTTGACCCCGCAGCCGGCGAAGATGTCAACGACCCGCCGAGGGATTGCCAGCCGGACCACGACGTGCCGTCCCACGTTTTTTGATATAGAACGCCGTTTGTGCCTTGTACAAAGACGTCGAGACGACTGCCCGATGAGCATGCCGCTGGCCCTGTGCCGGAAGCAATCTGTCCGCCGAGGGATTCCCAGCCGCTCCAAGTCGCCCCATTATTCGTGGTAGTCTTCCCCCAAAGGGCGCCGTCGGTGCCGCGTGCAAAGACGTCAATCACACCGCTGGTCGGTGAGATCACAGCGGGTGACGAAGTTAGTGACCCGCCAAGGGATTGCCAGCCGGACCACCCTGATCCTGATTGATACTTAGACCAGAGCGCGTGGTCGGTGCCCTGCACAAAGAGGTGGGCAGGTATTGAGGGCGTGCTGCTGCTCTCAAGCGCATCGATTGTAGACCTTAACGTCTGGGCGTTCGTAGGAGATGTCGATACAAGGGCGATATTGCCTGCTGGGCTGATCACGTAGAGGGTCGGCGTGCTCGAGACTTGGTAGGTCGAGCCTATGTTTCCCCCACTTCCGACGGGCCACGGTACCCCCGTCTCTTCAACATACTGCTGAATCGCCGAATTACTGCTGCTATCGACTTCCATGCCTAGGAACTGAACCTTCGCGTCGTTCTTATAATAGGTGTTGTACGTGGGCACAAGGGTAGTTTGGGCATCGCTTATACAAGCGCCGCACGCGGCTCCAAAAAATTGAATGACGACGACCTTTCCCCGGTATTCGCTTAGCGTGTGAACGTTGCCGGAAAGATCCCTGAACGAAAAACTTGGAGCCGCCGTCCCGTTCGCCAGAAGTGCAAGAGCCGGTACTGCTGCAGACGCGATCAGCAACCCGGTGATCGCGATCAATAGAACTATTCGCTTTGTTGCCATGTTGTTTGTCTCCGAGCCAGCTGAGTAAGGCCAAAGCCCGTAACACATAAAAAAATAGCAGAGGTAATAAGTGTTACTATTGGCGGGTCGGAGCGTTCTCACGAGAATCGCCTCTGATTCGGCAAAAAAAGGCACACGCGTGACGCCCGCCGCAACGACGCCATTCAACGCGTGAGCTAGCCGGGAGGCAGCTGCGCGGACGGTGTCTTCTCAAGCATGGTCTGACCGCTAAGTCGAGCTGCCATTTCACACGATCGCGTCAAAATCGATACGCGCCAATTAGCACCGGCATGCGCCCGATGAGCAACAACAACAGCGAAACCGTTAAGGCCGCAAACTCCAACTAGCATGCGGAGCGGTTCCGGTTTATACGCGACAGGCGCTGCTCCAACTTCGATCACTTCGTTTCTTCGTCTCTATCGTTGTGTGCTGTCGCGCTAATTCCGCGCTCCTTGAAGCATTATCGTGTCGAAGTCATGCATACGGCATCCACACGAGCAGCGCCGCCAAAAAGATGTGGCGACGCGTGAACAACGAGAAGAATGTTTTTTTTGAGGCTCGTCCACGTTTGCTCGTGTCAGTTTTCGACGCTTTGTTTCACCTTCCTTACGAAAAACTCAACCTATCGCACAACACGGTAACTAGCAGATCGCCATGTTGCTGTGCTTTTCGTGTATGCACTTTTATCGGCTCTGCCCCGTGCCTGAAAAAATGGAGCCTAAGCGGCATTTTGCCACCCACCCATCGTACCGTCCCGAAGGGTGTGCTCAGTTTGAACCGGTGAAGTTCAAACGGGACAGCGATTCCGCGCCTCATAAGCAACCAAAAAAGGCCACGTAACGACGATGGGCTCCGGCGTCTCTCTCGACAAAGGCACAATGGGCATCAGCTGAACGATTATCCCTTTTCCGCCCAGCTCCGAGCAATCGCCACGTCGACATCAAGCGGGACATTTCGCAGAAACTCAGCCCCCGCCCCCCGCATGTGGTATGCGACGGTCTCAGCGACCTCGGCAGCGCGCACCTGTGGCGCTTCGACCACCAACTCATCGTGCACACAGCAGACGATTTTTGCCCTCGTAGAACCTAACGCTTCGTGGAGAGAGGTCAACGCGCGTTTCATAATATCCGCAGCAGTTCCCTGTACCCGCGTGTTCAACAGTTCGGTCAGCTTTGGTTCTTGGCCGTCCGCCCACCTGCGTATTCTTCCGCTCAAGGTCCGGATCGAGACCAGCGGTGTGGTGCTCACGCTGCGGTGGAACGCCCGCACGCCTGAGTACGCATCAAAGAAACGCCGGCGAAACTCAATCGCATCCTCAAGGGTAAAGTGCACCCCATAGATGTAATTCGCATATCGTCGTAAGCTCCGTGCACCCATTCCGTAGATGAGGCCGATGTTCAGCACCTTTGCAATAAGGCGCTCGTCCTTCGTCACCTGATCAAGGGGCGTGTCGAGCACGAGCGACGCGGTCAACCGATGCAAGTCCTCCCCCCGTTGGAACGCCCGCGTCATGGTCTCATCACCGCTGATGTCAGCGACGACCCGCAGCTCAAATTGCGCGTAGTCGGCGATCACGAGGCGATGGTCGCGTGCCGCTACAAAACACTCCCGCACCGTACCGTCTCGTGGAATCTGCTGCAGGTTGGGATTGCGGCACGCAAATCTCCCATTCACCGTGCCGACTTGAAGAAAGGTGGGATGTATCCTCCCCGTCAACGGATGGACGTGCCGGGGGAGTGCATCCAAAAAGCCGTTTTTGAGCTTTAAGACGTGCTTGTAGCGAATATAGCGGGGTATTGCGGGATGCTCCTCCTCATACTTCAGCAACTCGCTCTCTCGCACGTTGCGGACGGGAACGCCTGCGCTTCGGAAGGCGTGCTTCACCTGCTGGGGACTGCCGAGATTGATGGCGGCGACGTCACCGAGGGTACGCTGTCCCGACGTCGTCAACTCACGACACACCTCGTACGCGAGGTCCTCCTCCAACTCGTTATAGGTGTCCTGCAACGTTCGCCATTGTCCCATATCCATGAGCATGCCGTTGCGCTCCATTGTCGCAACGGCGGGGAGGCAGTTGCATTCTAAGCGCATGCAGTCAGTGAGGCCTGCACTCTCGATACGCTCCGATAGCGCCGCATGGAGGTTCAAGACCACGCCGACAGTTTGCCCCGCACATTGAAGGTGCCGCTCGGTGAGGGTACCAGTCCGAAAACTGCCGCACGATTCCGGCACGTGCTCGTCAAGATACACCCTTGCCACGGTTTTCAGATCGTGTTTTGCCTCCAGCCCGCCCTTAAGCAGTTGCGAGGCAAGCATCGTATCGAAATAGGGGCTTGAGAGGTCGAATCCGGCTTGATAGAGGAACTTGAGGGCGAGCTTGCCGTTATGCATTACCTTGACGGCCGGTGTCGTAAAGAGGTCGTGCAGCTTCGCCAACCCCTTCTGGGGCACCTGATCACAATCAATAACGGCCGGAGGATGGCCGTGTATGGCCAATTGGAGCGTCCGTATCCGATCAACAAAGGTGTCTGAACCCGTGGTTCCGAGAGCTAACGCTATAACCGACGAAGGTGCGATACGCTCAATGATGGCGGTAAGATGCGCTTCAGTGGCGATATATTCGTATTGCGGCGAAACGCTTCGCTGGGTCATCTCTGTCTCCGCACGTTCAATACGTGTGTGAATACGCCCTCCGAGCCCCACCGTTGCACGTACTGCCTCGCTATTTTGGACAAATCTCGCGCGTATCTTCAAACGATGCCCTAAACGGTGGGGTAAACGCGAGGGTACTCAGTCTCTTTCTCTGAAACTGTATGTTTTGTCCAAAAGAAGGATGAAAGTATTTGTCGCAAAAAAGCGAGTCTTAGAACAGCGACGAAAAAGGACCTCAGAGCCAAATTAAAGCGCATTGCAACCCGACTAGTTCAAGCTTATATAGCGATCACTATAACAGACCGCGACACGTGAGGTATTAAGCTGCATTAGTACTATAGTGTGACCAACAGCAAGAGATAGAGGAGGTGAAAAATGCTAGATAAAACAATTTCTGAGCACTTTGTCAACAAAACGATAGAAGTGTACTTCGGCGGGCGGCCGAATGAAACCCTGACTGGGAAGGTAGTGGGAAGTGCCGACGGGGTGATCATCATCGAGCATGACAACCGCCGGGATATTATCAACGCTGAGCGAGTGGTCGCTTTTTGGGAAAAATAGACGCAACTGAAACTGCTGATGTCGCACTGA
Source organism: Candidatus Methanoflorens stordalenmirensis (assembly GCA_003139855.1). Taxonomy (GTDB): domain Archaea; phylum Halobacteriota; class Bog-38; order Methanoflorentales; family Methanoflorentaceae; genus Methanoflorens; species Methanoflorens stordalenmirensis. The sequence goes on along the minus strand of PLGY01000031.1, from coordinate 51 downwards.
TGCACGATGATCTGTCGAAAGTGACGTATCTCATCGATCTCAGCAAAAAAA
>PLGY01000018.1 GCA_003139855.1 Candidatus Methanoflorens stordalenmirensis | reverse complement strand
GACGGACTTCAAACTTTTGCAACATTTTTTGGAGGATTATGAAATCAGAGTATCAGCTAGTTTGTTTAGATTTAAGCCATTTTTCTAAAATGTGCCCCATTAGATTTTCGGCTTCCGGTAAGTGCATAATGCTGTCTTGAGGGTTATCCGCTTTAGATTTCTTTTGTTTTCTTAAATCCTTCAGATACTGCGCCCAAGAATGGCGAGATGATTCCGAACCCAAATATGCGTCTTTGGCACCGCCTACGACGTCGTAATACTGGGCTGAGAAGAGGAAATCGTTTAATTTGTCTTCATCTACCCATCCATCTTTTATCATCTTGTCTTTTGCCTTATTATTGCTTTCGTCGCAGATATCAAACGTAATGTGCTCATATATTTCGTATAAACTGAACCACGATGTAACTTGGGCAAAATGATAAAGCGCGTCAAATACNNGTTGCCGTTATTCCAGATGTGAAAACATCTGCATTACCTTCTACGTTACCATCTAGGCTCCTGATAATCGTAGCGGCATTCTCACTATCCACCACAATTTTACCGCGACCTCCGACATTGATAGATTGAAAATCCCCCCCAAGTTCTATCTTTGCGAATGCCTTAATCATTGTAAGCAGTTTTTTAGCTGATTCACATACTTCCTCGTCGTCAGCTAGGTTGGAAAAACGAGAAGCGGTTAAATAACATCCCTTATTTTTCTCTTTGGCCTGAACCAAACGACAATTAGGTAAATCCAAAAAGTCACGCAACAGTTCCTTTTCGTTTTCACTACCGAATAGACTTACGAACCAGCTGACCTTACCTTCTTCCATATTTTTCATCGTTATTACCTACTCTTCAGCGATAAAAAAATAGGCATTAAGCCGAAAATAAATCCGGCCCAATCCCCTAAAACTCAGATTAAGATTAACTGCGAAATCGAATTGAAGATAAGCCGAGCAATGATCTAAGCGCAGATCGAAAAGCCAAAAGTCAGTCCCTCCAAACTGCACAAAAAACAAGAAAGTGGAAACCACTTACTTCGAGCTTAGATTGGTACTAAAAATTGATTAGAGCCGCAATTTCGACTTTTTTGCTTTTGCTGGCTGAGTTGGCTTTGTTGTCTACAAGCGGCCAGGGCAGAGCGTCACGCAATAGTGTTGAGTCCCTTCTAACAGGCTTCGCTAAGGGGCTTAAATAGCTAAAGGGACGTATTATGCCTTTTCTGATTTGCACTTCAATATGAATTTTAACAATGGGAACAGCTGTCGTAATTTTGGGACACCTTGGCTTAGCGGAGCCGTGAGCACAAACGAGAGTGCCCTAGCGTGTTCCTTTCGCCCATTCTGTAGCTCTTATCTCTTTGTTTCTTTTTTCGATTTCCTTTGTTTCCTAAGCCCCCCTTATTGCTTCACAACGATCCATAAGGAATATTTAGTTAGCAACCAAAGCTAGTGCGACATGGCCAACTTCTGCAGGAACTGCGGCAGAGAGCTACCCTTCTTGAACAAATTTAGCAGCAACTCTCTTTGCGATGACTGCGAAGAGGCTTTAAGGCACAAACTCCCCGCAGAGCTTGCGAATATTGAAGAGTCGGTAAAAGCCAGTCATACGTGCACAGCAGAACAACTAGAGACGCTGCAGCAGTACGAACTCCAAACACGTTTTGACTTCTATTATAACCTGTGTTTTCATTTTAGCACCAGGTTGACTCCCTTGACAATGTGAACCCAAAGATTAATCGCTATAACTACCGTCGTCACTATGATAACCGAGATGACGAACAATGGCGTTATTGTTGCTTGTCCATTCCAGACAAGATAAAAAACAATAGCATCTATGATAGCAACGGTGCTGGCAGTGATAACAAGAGCCCTCACAAAAAGGCTAACCATATGGTTTCATTCCTCCTGTTTCAGTTTGACACCTTATTCAAAACAGTCAGCGACTTCTTCCTTGCCTAACTGAACATTTACCGATACTTTATATACGTATCCATATGGACGTGCTCGGCAGTGGATGCTACGAAATCGCCAATCCACCTTAGAAGCTCCGTCTGCGAGCTCAGATCTACACGGAAAGCCTCAGCACTGAATGAAGTTCACTTCCTCTTAGATTGTGAAGTTGACGTCTCTCCAGTACTTCATGTAGATATCATATACGTTCTCTGGCAAGGGATTTCGATAATGGCTCCAGGAAATGCTTGAAACGCATGAGTCAAGATGTACGCTCGATTCGATTGATCCCACTGGATAACGTCACCATGCTGCTCCGCGAATTTGCGAAGGTCGCCAAGCACGAAGTGTCCCTTGAACCGAGACATATGGATTCTCTGTCGCTTTATCCACTGCAAAAACGAGCTGTGCGAGAACATCAATTCGTCGTCCTTTCGCCCAACGAGCAGAGGTTTAAGGGCTTCCACGACGCGAAGGGCCAGCGGCACGTAGTGACTCATACGAACCTTGTCTTGTGACGGATCGACTTTGAGCACTGGCTTATCCGCAGCCAACGCCATACGGAACTGGCCTACCGTTAGCTTCGCCGTCGTTGCTTCGCTCCGTTGACCGGTGTACGCCCCAAACAAAACGAACGCCGAATATTGCGCTGATCGTTCAGGACTGATCTCCCCGTCTCGTTCTGATTTCGCAATGTGTTGGAGGACGTTGCTAATGTCCTCTTTAGTGACGATACGAGACGTGACGTTCTTACGCTCTTTGACCGTTTTCGGCAGCTCCAAGTAGGGGGCGAACGTCTGATAGGCGGTTCTGCGTTTGTGGTTGTGAGGAATTTAAGGAACGACTTGGCAAAGCTAAGTACCTTTGAATGAGAATCCGCAGACTCGTACTTGTCAAGGACGCTATCTCGCAGCGCGTTTACGGTTTTTTGTGAGATTTCCCCTTGAGTAATGGCCCACAAGGTCTCAGAAGATCGGAAAATCCAGTCCCGCGATTTTGGAGCGATTCCTTTTGTCCGATTAGCCACATATTGATCAAGCTCATCTTTGGTGAAGCTCAGTTTATGTTGAGCCTTTGCGTCTTTTGCTTGTTGCTCTGCCTCTTTCTCTCGCTTCAAGGCTTCGCGGAACCTTGCCTCTGCCTTAAACATATATGGATCGTTTTTTTCGTCCCATTCGACTCCGTCGTCTCCCTCTTCAGGAAGTAGCTCAGACCAAAGCATCTCTATGTGCTCGTTGCCATTCTCGTCGATGTACCTGTCCGTCATGGTTCTCGCAAGCGACTCGTCATTGTCCGCGACACTAAAGTTGTGCAACTTTAACGAAAAGTTGTGCAACTCTTCGTCCTCAACACCCTCAGCTTCCGGCTCAATTTTCGCCCCCGATTGAAAAAAGAAACGATGGGCTCGCCCGGATTCGAACCGGGGATCCCCGCCGTGTAAAGGCGATGTCATAACCAGCTAGACCACGAGCCCGCAGGTTACCCTATCACACGTTCGTATATTAAGGTTATTGCGCGCCGCGGGCGCTGCTAAACAAACCGTGGCCGCTATTGGCTCAAAAAGCGCAAGGTACGATCTTTTCTTGCTTATTAATGCGCGAATCTTGGCTATGAAGCTGGCGTTGGCGTCGGAGCGGTAATTTCCTCCCCCCAGCCCATCATCGTCTCGTACATCACGATCGCCTTGAGAAGCACGGCCTCCGTATAGTCACCGACTTTGTACACCCACCAGTACGGCTCCCCCCGGCGCTCGATCTCAAACTTGACCGCGTCGTCTTTTGCGATAGAGAAATCCTTGGACTCGTCGACAACGATCTCCCCACTTCCTTTGAGCCGTTCGACGAGAGGTTCCATCTTCGTGGACAGGAGAACCCTTATCCCCCGGTCTGAACCGACTTCGAGTAGAAGATTGCTCTGGGCGCCGACGGAGAACAATCGAAATCGGATGCCTTCAGCCTCTTTTTGCGCGCCGCCCCGGTCGATAAAGCTATGCTTTGCCAGTATCTCTTCAGCTTGTGTTGTGGTCAATTCCGCCATTATATCACTCCAACAGTGGTACCCCCTATTGTGCCGACCGTAAATAAAGGGCTGTCGCTTTATTTGCACCGAGCGCGTGTCACGGCTGGTCCGTGCGCCGTCGTATCTCTCGGAATATGACAGGTCCGAGTAACGCCTCGGCCTCGTTCTTGTAGCGCTCGTGCGTAAGCGCGACGGGGATCTTGCCGCCATCGTTCGTCGTGTGAATACCGCCCCGTTCGGCTCTCGTTGTCAACTCGCCCCTTTCCGTGACGCCCTAGTACGCGAGTGCGTAGTAGTGGCGCACAACTAAAAAATCAGCAAGACGGCGCGTGGCAGTTTGATATGAATCGCGTTTTTGGAAAAACGCACGGAGATGCTGTTATCGGGAGTGAGTAAAATACTCAGGGCGCTGTCGAGCACAACGTCCGGGCCTCGATGGCCAGAGTAAGCAAAAGCACAATCAACAGCAGCTCTCAGAAGACTTCTGAAGCGCCCCACTGAAGACTCTCACGGATAAAGAGATGCTGACGCACATTGCCGCGCGCGCAATGTGCCGGGGCCGGCGAGTGCAGTTCCCTCTACGAAGCCGCTCTCGCAGACTGCAACTACTAGGGCCCCGCCTCCTTCTTTTTCAAGTCCTCATGCACAGGCTCCAAGTAGACGATGTCGGCCCCCACGTCTTTTGCGATTTGTTCAAGTTCCGTCTTCCTCAGATGGCCCGCATAAAGGTGCAGCCCCTCGCCAGCTACGGCGACAACCAGAAACCGGGACTGTTCCACGCCCTTTTGTACCTTCAGCCGCTCCCTCACGTATATTTTCATGTGTGTCCTCCGGTGATACAAACAGTTGACATATCAGCTACTAGGGAGACAATTCTGCAGGACTTGTGGTTCTCGGCGCTTCCGCCAACCATTTTTCGGAATAATGTTGCTAAGGAGAACACCGCCAAGCCCTGCGGTGCTTTCACCTCTGTTTGAGGAATCCTTCAGCGGCGAGCATCTCCGCGTTGAGTATCGAAGCTCCTGCGGCGCCCCTAACGGTGTTATGACCCATAAGCGTATACTTGGTGCCCTTGACAACGTCGCGCCTCACCCTGCCAACGGAGACACTCATTCCGGCGTTGATGTCACGATCAAGCCGAGGCTGCGGGCGGTCCTCCTCCTCTCTGACGATTATGGGTCGTACGGGGGCAGATGGCAACCCTTTCAGGGGCTGAAGCGAGGCCATAGCCTGTTTTACCTCCTCAGGAGACGCGTCGACGTCCACCCACACTGACTCCGTGTGTCCGTCGATCACCGGGACGCGATTGCAGATCGCGCTGACGGTGACGTTCGCGTTGACGACCTTCGTGCCGTTGAATGCCCCCAGAATCTTCGGTGTCTCGGTCTGCATCTTCTCCTCCTCTCCGCCGATGTACGGGACGACGTTATCGAGAATGGCCATCGACGAGACGCCGGTGTAACCCGCGCCGGAAACCGCCTGCAGGGTTGCGACCTTGACATCGGTGAGCCCCAACTGCATGAGCGGTTTGAGCGTCATGACGAGCATAATGGTGGAGCAGTTCGGATTGGTGACGATGAAACCATCCCAGCCGCGCTGCGCTTTCTGGGGCTCAATCAATTTCGCGTGGTCTTTGTTAACCTCCGGGATGAGGAGCGGTACGTCATCGAACATCCTGTACGAGGCGGCATTGCTCGAAACCCCGATGCCCTCGCGGGCGTAATCCGCTTCAACGTTTTCTGCGATATCGGCCGGAAGAGACGAAAAAACCAGTTTCACGTCGTCTGGCATGTCGGCTGATCGAGTCGGAATAACGCGAAGGTCGCCTATGTTTTCGGGTAGTGGCGTGCTCAACCGCCAATCAACCGCGTCCTTGTAGTACTTCCCTGCGCTTCGCTCAGATGCAGTGACCGCTCCTACCTCAAACCACGGGTGTGCCTCAAGTAGTTGGCAGAATCGCTGCCCGACTGCACCGGTGGCGCCAAGCACGCCGACTTGTATTAGCTTTGACATATGTCACCTCACACTAACGCGATTGCTCCGGATGGGCAGACACCGACACAGATGCCACAGTTTACGCAGTCCTTCGCGTTCACCACGGGCACATCGTCCAAAGAGATAGCGGCGGCTGGGCACTCTTCGACACAAGTTCCACACTGCACGCACGCCCCCACATCGATGAACACTACCATGCCAACAATCACTATCGGTTCATGAAAAAGCGGTCATATAACCGTTTTGGTCAGCGGCCTCAGCCTCGCTGCCCTTGTCGGCACGCAGTCCTGCGAAAGCGCGCTTGCGTTGCGAAATGCCTTCAATGGCGCTTGCTGGCAATGCGCTTGCCATGGTCGTGAGCAGCGCAGAACTGGGCAGCGTCGTCACGACTCGAAGCGCGATGTTTCACCCGTCTCACTGCCTTACGCTTTTCGAGTCCCTTTAGAACCGTAGTCAAAGAACTTCTCAACGGTATCGCCCGATGTCCATTCCGCTCGAATCCTCGTTCGCTTCTCAGCTCGTCGCAACGCGGACAGGATCATACGGTTGAGATCTCGCGCGCTTTCTCCTTCAAGCTCTGCCTCAACTTCGAATCCTTGATCTGTTTGTCTAATGGTTCCCTTATCAGCGATAAGCTGTTCAAGAACCGGCTTGACGGCTGACGGGTTGTCGCTGCTCACGTGTGCTGATACGCTAAACTTCAGTTGCGCCATTTTGTCACCTCAAAGCGTACGAGCTCTTTCCGATATAAAACTCTGCTCGCGCGACGAACATCGTTGCAACCGTGTAGCGGAGTAAAGGTGAGGATGCAAGCATACATGTTAAGCCGGATTGAAACAGAACTGAGACCAGCACGAGGCATTGAGCCTCCCGAAAAGAAAAAGAGGCGAAAATGACATATTGCAAAGAATGCGGCCATAAACTCGGTTTCCTTGAGCACACAGCCGACGGCCTGTGTAACGGTTGCCGACAACGATTGGCGCAGGAGCAAGCGGAGAAAGCGCATGCCGCAGCCATAGCCCCATATACCGGCGCAGAACTCCCGATTATCACGGTTACCGACGCGATCATGAAAAAAGGCGAGACTGCGTGCTGTCGAACAGCGACGGTGCTCAAGGAGACTAAAACAGTGAACCTCGGCTATTCTGGAGCGAGTCACGGCGTCTCGATCCCACTCCCGATAAAGGTGGGGGGCTTTCCCGTGCGCTATCGCGTGGGTCAATCGCGCGGCCACATCGTCAAACATGACGAGTTGCTTGAAACGTCGCGCGGGGACTTGATCATAAGCAATCAACGCCTATTTTTAAGCCCGTTCGCGGGGCACAAGCCGCTGAGCGTGCCACTCTCGAAAATCGCCAGTTTTCACGTCTATGAGAATGGCCTCGAAGTGTGGCAGGACAGCAAGGAACGGCCCTACCTGTTCGTGCTTAACGCGACGGGGAGCGAGATATGCGGGCTGTGTCTCGATAAGCTCCTTAGAGCTTAGATCTTCTCTTTGAAGGCGAAAACGGAAAGTGAAAGAACAAATAGGGTCGGATCAACAAACCGCGACGGCCTAAGGCTTCTTTCCAGCCACTTTTATGCTTACCACGGAGTCCGCAAGGTCGCGTAATTCATCGGGAGTCAGGTTGATGGTGTTCCCAATCGCCTGTGCTGTTGGATCGTTTGCCATGCAGTCAAGCGGGAATGAGGATTCCGCGACGATGCGAACGTTCTCAAATCCAGCGGCCCGAATGGCCTCGAGATAGGCGTCCTTCATGATTGCGCCAGACAGGCAGCCTACATACGCCGCGGTTGAGTCCCTTACGGCAGGCGGGAGCTCTCTCAGCAAGACGATATCAGAAACCGCAAAGCGGCCTCTGGGCCTCAGCACCCGAAACGCTTCCCTGAAGACGGCGGCCTTATCGGGGGTCAGATTAATCACGCAGTTGGAGATAACGACGTCAGCTGCACTATCGGCAACTGGCAGGTGCTCCAGCTCTCCGAGCCTGAAGTCAACGTTGCTGTATCCGCCCTCACGCGCATTCGCCCGAGCCTTTTCGATCATCTCGGGCGTCATATCAACACCGATCACGTGTCCAGCTGCGCCGACCGCGTTTGCGGCCAGGAAACAGTCGAAGCCTGCTCCTGATCCAAGATCAAGCACTGTCTCGCCTTCCTTCAACGAAGCGAGCGCGGTCGGATTGCCACAGCCAAGTCCGAGATTTGCTCCTGCGGGCGCTGAGGCAAGCTCTTCTTCCTTGTATCCTATGGCCCGGCTAATGTCGTGCGCCAGATCAACGTTGCNNCTAACAACGCGTTTTATCTTCTCCTCTTCCATACACCCATCACTCCGTTCACGCTAAATCTTTGAAAATAGGGCCTAAAAAGCCCTTGACCGTCGCCGAGAGCTCCTCGACCTTGATCAGAGAGATGCAGCAGACCTCGCCGTCTCGCTCACAGCTGACGGCAGCCAGCTTGTCCCCCGCGCGTATATGGGCACGGTCGCGCAGCTCTTTAGGTAGGACCATCTGTCCCCGCTCGTCAACGCTCACGACCGCTTCAACCTTGCAGCTATTCTTGCCCGCATCGCCGGGCGCACAACATGAGGCTTCTTCTTCTGTCATAGCACTCTACACAATTGTATATTTATCAGTGTATTTAAACTTTTCTGATAAATCAGAATAATATGAATAGTGGTAGGACGTCAACGACGTAAACCGACGCGTGTTAAACGGTGATCAAGCGAGTGCGCTGGCTAGTCACGGTCGAACGTTGAACCAAGCCACACCCTCAGTCGGTCGCGCACGCGTCGAAAAGACGCACACGGTGTGCCTTCCCCGGGATCGGGCACCGGATCGTCAAAGGCGTGATGGAGGTATTCCTTCCCGCCAGGAAAAATGGGGCAGCTCTCTTGCTCATCGGCACACAGCGTGACGACGTAATCGAAGGTCAGGTCGTCAAACTCGTCCAGCGACTTTGCCCTGTGCGAGCTGATATCAATGCCCAGCTCTGCCATCACTTCGATCGCACACGAGTGTACCTCGGTGGGTTCATTTCCCGCGCTTTGTGCCTCATACCGGTCAGCGTGCCAGACGTTAATGATCCCTTCTGCCATCTGCGATCGCGCCGCGTTATGCGTGCAGAGGAACAGAATTTTTTGCTTGGCAGTCATCTTTTCATCCTCGTGCCTCGCCTGCGTCTAAGGCGGCGAGCAATCATAACCCGCGATGACAAGATCCATGACTAACCGTCTCTGACGGGAAAGTGGCGAAAATGCTGATGAAGACAAGTCCTCAGCATCTGCGTTCAGCCTTTTTCGAGTGACTCAGCAAATTTCTGGGCATCGCGCAGGTCCTGCTCATTCGGCCGTCCTTTAGCTATCCCGCCTATGAGTTTCATCGGCCCATACGTATCAAACCCGCGGCAGGAAAACTCCCCAACGACTGTCAGTCCCTTCTCAGCCAACTTACTTTTTAAGGCAGCGTGGTGCGACGCTCCATGGGATGCCCCTCTCGTTGAGAACACAAACGTCTTAGCGTGAAGCGCGGGAAGCGCGTCGACAAACTCGAGCAAGCGCTTATAGTGCTTTCCAAATGCGATTCCTGAACCTAACCCAATGAGATCATAATCGCCAAGTTCCTCGACGTTCACGTCATCAGGATGGCTGACCCGGGCGTCGAGGACCGCTGCCATCGCGTCGGCAATCTTTTTCGTGTTTCCGTGGTGCTCTGACACGCATACGATGAGCGTTTTCATAAGGTCATGTATGCCAGCTATAGAGTTTAACCACTGCGTTTCGTTTTCGACCTACAGCGGGCACGATAAAAGAGCATTGCCCGCCGCAACGCTGAGCACCAAAAGAAAAACGAAGATCAGAGTAATAGCCACCAGACCCCACTTCATACATAACATGTTTCCGGCGTCATTGAACTACTTTCCGCTACCAGCGCCGATGGCACCCTCCGCGTCTACCAACGCGAAATTGAAGGAGGACTCGTCAGCGCCGATAACTGCACTTATACGGTTTTGATCTGACGAATGACGGGCTATACCGGCTTCTTCAAGCAAGCCTTTTGATCACGTCCGTTATCGAGACGGCATTCGCAAAGAAGTCATTCCATGCATCCTCTTTGGGATAGTTCCTGATGGTGTACGACGTTGGGCTGATGTTAGGCAGCTCGTCCCAGACAAACGGGCTCGCTATGGGAAGCCCCGGCTCAGATCGGGCGGCGTAGGGTGCCACAGACGTCTGCATCGCGGATATCCTATTGACGTCGATGAAGATTCGTCCTCCCCTTTTCTCCTTGCCAAGCTCAGTAGTCAGCGCTGCGTCACTTCTTGCGAGGGTTTGCGCTATATTTAATGCGAAGCCCCTCACGCCGTCGTTGTCAAGCTCGCGTGTGATAGGTACCGCGACGTGGTACCCCCTGCCCCCGGTCGTCATCACGTACGGTGTAAATCCCAACGCTTCAAGGAATCCTTTCAGTTTGAGTGCGGCTGATCGAAGCGAGGGGAGATCGGGCAGCGACGGATCCAGATCAAATACCATTTTGTCGGGAATTTTCGGTCTGTCAGCTCGCGTTACCATAATATGGGGAACGATGACCTGATTGCCAAGGTAGATGATGCCTGCTTCATCCTTAACGATCGCATAACACGTCACAGTGCCTTTATGCGTGAGACATTTACTCGCAAGCCAATCAGGAAAATAGTCAGGCATATTTTTTTGGAAGAATTTCTCGCCGCGGACCCCATCGGGAAACCTAAACATGGAGATCAGCCGATCCTCTATGTGGGGCAGCATCAGCGGCGCTATGTCTCGATAGTATTCAACAAGCTCAGCTTTCGGAATCCCCGCATCAAGCTCCTTTTGTGGGTTCGTTACGTAGATTCGGTGCCCGCCCACGTCGATTTCGTCGCTAAGGCGATGCCCCTCCCCCTTCTTGACGATTATCCAGTCGTTGTCGAGGCGGGTGAACGCGTAGGTCCCGTTCAGTTTGTCGCCTTTCAGGTAGATTACGAAATGGCCCTTTTCAAACGCCTCGTCAAGAGGCTGGACCTTTCCGTTTTTTATTGTAATGTTGACGAATTTTCCCTTATCCCATAGTTCGACCGTCCCTGCGCCGTACTCACCTTCGGGTATCTCGCCTGAAAACTCGGCGTAGGCAACGGGATGATCCTCAGTCCTGATTGCGAGCCTTTTATCACGCGGGTCGTCTGATAGCCCCTTTGGCACCGCCCAGCTCTTAAGAACCCCGTCGTGCTCAAGCCGAAAATCAAAGTGTATCCGCCTCGCATTATGCTTCTGTATCACGTACTGCGACTGTTCGCTTTTCAGTTCGTCAGGCTCAGGCTCACCCGTCTTCGCAAAGTCCCGTTTCTTCCTGTACTCGTCAAGCAACGCTTTGCACCTGGTCCATGGTACACTCTTCGGCAGGCTTATCGTCCCGCATCCTCACGAAAACTGGTGCCCTCAGTCGATTGTCTTTCGTGTACTGCATGTACCTGACTTCGCACACCTTATCTGGCACAACTGGCTGCACGTTCTTCGGAAGGGCGACGTCGCTGCGTGCACGGACGAGCTGCTTCGCGAGTTCACCAAGGAGTGACTCGCTGAAGCCCGTGCCGACCTGGCCGACGTAGGTGAGGCTGCCTGCGTCATATAACCCGAGCGCCAGCGACGCTATCGTCCTAGTCTTCGTTACGTACCCGACGATAACGCAATCGACGGTCTTCTCATCCTTGATTTTGAGCCAGGCGTGCGACCGTCCGGTAACGTAGAGGCTTTCCTTTTTCTTAGCCATGACGCCTTCCAGGTGACGTACTGTTACGACGTCCCAGAGTCGCTCACCGTCAGCGGTGCCCGGCATTGTCTGCAAGTTTCTGCCCTCTTCGATGATGCCCGCGAGGGTTCGTTTTCTCGTTGACAGCGGCAGCGTTTTTAGGTTCCTGCCTTTCAGTTCCAGTATGTCAAACGCGACGTACGTGGCGGGCTGATCGTGGTGCTTCCGTCGTTGCAGAAGCGAGAACGACGGGTTACCCTTTTCATCATAGATCACGATCTCTCCGTCGAGTACGCAATCCGCCTTGATTAGGTCGCCAAACGCGAATTCGGGAAACTCACGCGTGATGTCCCTGTCGTTTCGTGACGTGAAGCGAAGCGTTCCTGCCTTTTTTTCGCAGAGCGCCCTGTAACCGTCCAGCTTGGGCTCGAAGATATACTCAGTAGACGTAAGGATCTCTTTTGTGCCCGTGGCGGCGAGCATCATTTCAGGCTTGCCTTCAGTGCTTCAACGAGGTTCTCTTCTGTGGTGCGCGCATATTCCCTCTTGTGGATGGCAATCGTTTCTCCGCGTGCTTTTCTCTCGACGAGCTCCTTGAGCTCCTCCTCGAACGTATCGTGAAATCTGGCCATATCAAACTCATCGACCGTAATCTGGCTTAATAACTGTCTCGCGAGGTCCATCTCGACCTGAGAGAGATGCGGCGGCTCATCAAGGCCATCGACCTGCGTTATGTCCCGTATCTCATACTCATAGTTCAACGTTGTCAGAAGCAGGCCCTGCCTGTACGCTTCGATCGCACAGACGTGTTCCTTTTCTCGCATGACAAACCTGCCGATCGCGGTCTTGGCGGTCTGGTGGAGCACCTCCCTGAACAGGAAATACGTCTTGTCTTTTGGTCGTTCCGGGCCCGCGTAGTAGTGGGAGTTGAAAAAAATCGGGTCGATTTGATGGGAATGAACAAACTCCACGATTTCTATCCAGGTGGATTTTTCAGGCCTGATTGACTGGAGCTCTTCATCACTGACGAGGACATAGTTATCTGGGGAGACTTCGATCCCCCGCACGATCTCGTCTTGTGATACCTCTTGCGTACACGCGTCGCACCATTTCTTGTATCGTATCGGTGAGAGCTTGTCCTTGTGCAAGAGCCGTGTTTTGAGTGGCTTCTGTTCGACTGCCGAGTAGAGTTTTATCGGAATGTTCACAAGTCCAAACGCTATTGATCCTTTCCACACTGATTTCATTTTGATACACCGATTTTTAAACGATAAGCAAATCTGCTTGTCATCTTCTTTTAAGTAACGTTCGGTTCCAGAGCGGACTGCGTACCGCTCGAGGATCGCTCCCGGCGATGTGGCTGCACTGCCAAACGTGGCGGGGACTAGCGAACTACGCAGCAGCGCAACGAGCCGTAGCAGTAAAACGAACGCTTTTTCCGGAGCTACCGCCTTTTCGCTCGGCGGCGATCTTCGCAAGCTTTTTCAAACTGCGCGGAGTTCTGTGGTATAGGTGCGCAACTATGGCAACCCCTCTCGACGTCCAGGGAACGATACCACGGAAGATGGCCATGATTATCGGTGTTGTTGTCGTCGTCGGGCTCGTGCTGGCGTTCACGCCTCTCAGGGTGGAGGGGTACGTCCTGTTGACTATAGCCGCCGCCCTTTACGTTTTTGCGAGCATCCGCACCTTGGTACAGCTGCTCAGGTAACGTCAGACACCTCGAGCTTTGCGATGGGCTCGTCACAGGCTCTCCCACGAAGGCTATGTTTCAGCGCCTAAAAAAACCTCAGTAGCGATGTCAAGCCCCTGGTCTCTCTCAAGAAAAAAAAGTGCCACGCTATCCTCCGTGTGATAAGGCAAACAAGATCCCAACGCTAGCAAACGTCAACGTCAAAATCGAGCCATAAAAAATGAGCAACGTTTTTGAGAGCATTAATTTACTTGGCCTCGGCACTTCTATGCCGGCCTCGTACCGGGCAGTCCTGATATCAAAAAAATCGTCGCCTATGTTGAGTTTATTTTCGACAATCTCTTTGTACAAAGCCCTATACATCTTTTTTTGCTGCAGAAAATAGGCGTCCAGATACCAAAAAACGAGCAAAGCGAAAACAGCGATAAGCGCTTGATATTCAGTGCTGCTCAGCAGCAGGATTATACCGACCACAACCACCGTCCATCCCTTGATAATGAGTGAATTAGTGGCCATACGCTTTGTGATATTTTGGATAGTGCTGAGCACTTCCAGTTCGTATGAGGGCCACTCGCGCTGCATCTGCTATCACGTCCTTAATACAGGAAATGACGTAACACGTAAAACGGGGTCGTTAAGTGTTAAGTATTTCTGTATATATGCGTCGACGAATAATGCACAAGAACGTTCTGCTTGCCAATCAACTGCTTGCGAGAGAGCGCACTTCTGATTCTCAACTACGTGCACGGTATACGCGACTCCTCCCTTAGCTTTCGCAAGGAGGCTTCTCGCTTAATTTAGCTAAAAAAACCACGCTTGCCGCGGCGCTATCACAGCGCGAAATGTCAGCCCCCACGACTCTTCTTGCGAAAAACGCCAGATGGGACGCTTGCAGCGCAGGAGATCACGTAGCGCTGGCCGGATGTGTCACAGTTCGTCAACACGCATGCCGGTCCGCCATAACACAGTTATAATGAGATAGTCCCGAATGCTACTCGCGGACGCTGCTTCGAGCATCAACATCAACGTGTGCCTTTCCCAGGTAATTGGTAATATCCTTCGTTATAATTTCTAAAACTATGCTAATCGAAATTAACGCGTGCGATTTTAAGCTGATTTTGTCAGTTTACCACCTTGGATAGTTAGTGGGCAGCTGAGTCTCTGAAAATATCCGCATTGGGTTAATCTTTGCCCGTTTTCGACAGGATGTATGCCACGCAAAAACAATTCTTTATCACTTCTTCGCGTAGGCGCGTACGTTGTGTTTAGCGACGCTGATGTGTGCACAAAAGGTGCGTCTGCCCGACATGTAATAATCACGCGGCAAGAACGTGCTGAAAGTGAAAGCAAAGAAAAAAGGGGGAATGGGGCGGCTCATACGCCGCCCATGTACTACCCAGAGCGGGCACGTGGTGACGACGTTATATACCGCCAACGGACATCCAGCCGCTCCAAGACGCCCCACTATTCGTGGTAGTCTTCCACCAGAGGACGTTGCCGGTGCCGAGCACAGAGATGTCTACCTGACCAGTACCCGGTGACGTCGCAGCGGGTGACGAACCAGCTGCCAGAGTCCCGCCCAGAGACGTCCAGCCGCTCCAAGTCGCCCCATTGTTCGTGGTAGTCTTCTCATAGACGGCGCCGTTCGTGCCTTGTGCAAAGACGTCGATCGCACTAGTACCCGGTGACGTCGCAGCGGGTGACGAACCAGCTGCTAGAGCCCCGCCCAGAGACGTCCAGCTAGACCACGCCGTGCCATTCCAATCCTTGTACCAGACGGCGCCGTTCGTACTTTGTGCAAAGACGTCGATCGCACCGCTAGTCGGTGAGGTCGCGGCGGGTGACGAACCAGCTGCCAGACCCCCGCCGAGGGACGTCCAGCCGCTCCAAGTCGCCCCATTGTTCGTGGTAGTCTTCTCATAGACGGCGCCGTTCGTGCCTTGTACAAAGACGTCGATCGCACTAGTACCCGGTGACGTCGCAGCGGGTGACGAACCAGCTGC
>PLGY01000062.1 GCA_003139855.1 Candidatus Methanoflorens stordalenmirensis | reverse complement strand
GTGCAGGCAAGACCCATGATCCAGGCGCACACTCAAAATCGCGTAGTTTTTAAAAATTTCCGCGAACATGATCCTTTTAGAGAAGGACGTTGGTTATGCGGCAGGATCTCCTCAGTTTGCCGAACAAGCTGTTTAGGTATTTCTGAGTGCAAATCAGCTCGGATTGGTTAGGCGGGACGGCATGAAATCTCGCGCCGTAGCATCCGCGTTAGGGGGACGCGTAAGGCTTTCAAGCGGTTAGGGTAGGTGGAAACTGCGCATGTAACGTCGCATCTCACTTCTTCAGCTGAACCAGCAGTCAGCACGGCCGTGCTAAAATCGATGAGACAAAAGCGGCGAGGGTCTGGGCAAGCTGTTCTTTTAACTCAAGCGCAAACGTTCGAAGATGCGACCCTTCAAGCCGTCCGGCCCTGCCGAGGCAGTAGCTGCAGGCAGCCCGTATATTACGACGCACCTTAGTTGGGCGTCTCGCCGGGCCCGATCGACGCTCTCTATCAGCTCTTCGAGAGGCATTGTGTGAACATAAGCAGCAAAGAGGTTGTAGATGGCTTGTTTCTTATCGCCTGTATGGATCTGAGGATGGATTGCTTGCACAAAGACAGCATTTGTGCTGACAGGGATAACCCAACTGCAAGCTCGTGCTGAAAGTGAAAGAAAAAATGAAGCGCTATAAAAAAGAGGGCGTCTAGCAATTGTCGGCGACCGCCTTAGTCTTCCTTCTTTTTACCCCCGCCGAGGAGGACTGCGCTGGCATCCCAGTTCAGCTCAGAAGCCACCCAGCCAGAAGAACGGAGGCGGAGTCTGGCCCGTTTTGTTTTTTGCGACTAGCAGCAAACTCTCCCTTTGACTCTCGACCTTTTTTAAGCGTTCTAAACAACCGTAATGGTTCCTTTCATGTACGTATGGATGGAACAGTGGTAGGGATACGTCCCGGTGTTGTTAAACTGATACGTGTATGTGTCGCCGGTGCTGAGCAGTGGCGATGAAAACGCCCCTGAATCCGAAGTAACCGTATGTTGGACCGAATCATAATTTTTCCACGTCACATTCGCCCCTTTTTGAATCGTGAGCGCCGACGGGTTGAAGACGTAATTCTGGATAGCGACTGAATTTTGGGTCGTAGTGCTCGTAACGGCACTGCTAGCCGGACTGGGGCTCGGACTTGAAGACGATGTGCATCCGGCAACCATTACCATGACACCCGCCAGAGCAACGAGCGCCAATATGTTGTATTTTTTCATTTTTCTTTCTCCAACAGAGGTTTCTTGCACAAACTTTCGAATGCTCTGTCATGCATTGCTGTTTTTATCAAGTTTGCCCGGGGATCATCGTTAGTCTACACTACCGCTCTTAATTTCAGTTCAGAGGCGAGAACCTATTTACCTGGGGTTTACGTCATAGGAGGGGCACGCATGAATATTGCACTCTTCCTCATCAGCATTCTCATCATCTTCATCGGCTGTGATCTCTTCACCAACGGGATCGAGTGGATCGGTCGCAAATTCAAGCTCTCGGAGAGTGTGGTGGGAAGTATACTGGCTGCAATCGGCACGGCCCTCCCTGAGACGTTCATGCCCATCGTCGCCATTTTTTTCATAAGCGGCGGGAGCAAGGCACAGCCCTTATTCTCAGACGGTCTGCGGTGAGGCGTGACCTCAGCTTCTTCCTTGTTGTCTTTGTCATGGCGATCGCGCTGACACTCGTCCGGAGTTCCAGCGTGCGGTCGGCGGTCGCTCCTTTGTTCATCGCCGTCTACGTCGTATATCTCGTGATCGTAATCAGGTTCGAAGAGCAGAACCGCGAAGCGGATATTGCGCCGCTCACGCTTGGCTCACTCGTTGCGCGCGTGCGACGTCAGGCGGCAGCGGCTGACCCCTCTACATGGGGCGCAACGCTCCAAACGCTCCTCGCGCTCGTGCTGATAATTATCGGCGCCCAAATCTTCGTCGGGCAAATCATTGATCTCTCCGCGAGTTTGGGCATCAATGCGACCGCGCTCGCGCTCATCATCTCACCGTTTGCTACGGAGCTTCCTGAAAAATTTAACAGCGTCATCTGGGTGCGACAAGGAAAGCTACGCTGGCACTAGGGAACATAACCGGCGCGATGGTCTTTCAAACGTGCATACCGGTTGCCTTCGGCATTGCCTTTACGCCGTGGGCGTTAGGGGACCTTGAACTTGTAAGTGTCCTGCTGACGTTCATCGCGGCCCTAACACTCTACATTCAAGCGACGAGGGAACGGTTACCGCACGATCGCTCATCTTTAATGGCATTTTCTACTTCGTTTTCGTCGCGTTCGTGTGGATACTCGTCTGAGCTGCGCGTCTCGCTAGGCGCGTTCCGTGCTTGCTATTAGCTCTGCGAAGGAAACGCAATACTTTCATAGGGGCGGGATAAGAATAGAGGGGGCCCCATGGCGATTGATATTCGAACGTTGGCGACGACAAATCTTGTTGTTCAGCTCGTGCTCATCGCGCTCGTGCTCGGTGCCGTTTATCTTGCGCGCAGGGGACGGGTAACGCGACACTGCATTATTGTGCGAGGAGCCGTCGTCGTTCAGGTTATTACAATATTCGCAGTGATGCTACCCTCTCTGCTCGGATACATTGAAAACGTACCGCCAATTCCCTTCCTCTACCCTGAGCTCCTCATCCATCACATTTTAGGGCTTGTGCTGATTGCGATTTTCGTCTACGTCAACCTCGAAGTGGGCCGCGTCATCCCGCCGCTCATCAAACGCAAGACCGCTATGCGGACCGCTCTCGTCGTGTGGCTGATCACCATCGTTCTTGGAATTAACATCTATCTCACCCTCTACTACGGGTAAGCGCAGGATCATCTTACTGAGTTCGACCCGGATCTAAACCACAGAACTTTATCGCGAGGTTTCAACGTGCTAAAAGACCTTCCTTTAGCGCACACCGCGCTGTCAGAGGGTTTGTGCATATCGCTTCAGGCGCCGAGCAGCAATGGCCCGTATCCAACAAGCAGAATCCAGAAAGGGCCTGTGCTCGTGCGTGGATCTACCGACTTGTCTGGAGAATGCATTGGGTTAGATGTGCCCGTCGCTAAGTTTGCGCATCGTGTGTGATCCAGGAGAGACGAACGAAACGGTGCTTGATACGCTGCGCTTTGCCTCCTCGCTTCAGCTCGACTACCTCTCCTTCACCATGCCCTATCCGCTTCCAAACACGGCGCTGCACGAACGAGTAAAGGAGAGGATGAATAAGTCATGGAGGCCGCCCGAAAGCGGTTTTCTAGAGCACATCTGTATCTTTGATGCAGAATTCTCCGAGACCAAGATGAAATTCGCTATCGTCAAGGGCCAGATGATGTTCTTCATGAAAAAGAGGCTCGGAAAACACGCATACGTAGTGGTAAAACCATTCGAGGCAATAACAGACTTCCTGTTCCAGCGCGTGAAGTGATCTCGTGCGAAGTGCGCCTCACCAAAGTCTCTTGGAGACATAGTGGTCGGACACCTCATCTCGGGTTGCTTTCGAGGATTCACTGAGCGCACTCCAAGCTCTCTGTCAGCTGTTCGAGCGACACTGTGTGGACATAAGCGGCAAAGAGATTGCAGAGGGCTTGTTTCTTGTCGTCTGGGTGGGTCTGGGGATATTTTGCTTGCACAAAAACAGCATTTGTGCTGACAAAGATGCTTACTGCGAAGCGTCGCCGTCTCGGCCCGCGCCATTCCTGAGCATAAGTCACCCGCATCAAAGTTTTGTTGTTGCGCTTCAGCGACGAGCAAGAAGTCATATTTGCCAAGCAGAGTACAACTCCTTGAAATCCACCGCCTTCGTATCAGATGCGAATTGCCAAAGAAGAAGACGTAGACTGTGCGATAGCGGACGTGGTGAAAAATGACGTATCACAAAGAGTGCGGGCATAGGTCAGGCTTCTTAGAACACGCAGCCGATGGCCGTTGCAGAGAGATGCTCATTCTGTAGGCTCTTCGTCTGTGCATAAAGCGGGTCACTAACGCTGTAACTTAAGTAAAGATTAGACACTTTATGCATGACTCATACTACTGCTGAGGGCGATGCCGTGCCAGAGGAGGAAATAGATGCGAACCTTGTGCCTCTCGTCAAAGTACTCAACAGCCTTCCGTGTGTTACCACGGTATGCTGCTGTGGTGGGCATCCCGGCGAACGTGACCGCGGGAAGTGGCCAGAAGGAACGTGGTATGTCACGCTAGAGATTGCACAAAAAGAGCAGGGGTGGCGCACGCTCGCGTTTCTTGGATGGGCAATCAACCGCGAGTATCGTAAGGTAGGGCATCACGTCTTCTTTTACCCGGACGCATTGCCGCCTCGCGCTGTCGGCGACGAGGCCATACTCGGTTTCCAGCTGGAGGGATATCGATACGAGCGTCCGGAAGAGCTCGCGAGCTGGATAACGAAGATGCGACACAGCGACGACAGCTTCGCACGTAGTACACAGGGAAAACCGCCACGTAACTGAGGGTCAAGTTCGTGTTTATAAGGTCGTGAACGTCACTATTGGTCTGCTATAACCGTTGGAAGGCGCTCCGCTTTTCTCCTCTTTTTTGACGTCTGACGCATATACAGCCGTTCAGAGCAGTTCGACGGGCAAACAATGCAAGTAGATTCCTGCATGTGGGCATGATAGTTTGTTTCGCAACTTTCCGCGAGCGCAACTTTCCATCGAGCGACAGGTGTTTCCTTTTGATAATCTACGCTCACATAGCCCGTTTTTTCGAGATGCCGCCATAATCCTACGCCGCATTGGTTTAACGCAACGACGCAAAGAAAGCAAAAAGAGCAGTTCGCCTGCTGCAAAATGAGATTCTATGGCGTTAGACCCGGCAAAGCTACTTAATCATTCAAAAGTAATTCTAAGCGGTGATATCATTGGCTGAAAAAGAACGCATCTTTGTCGCGCCGAATGCATTCTTGTATCACGACAAGAAAAACTACACCATCGAAGTGGAACTTCCCGGCGCAGATAAGAAGGACATCAAAGTTGAAGCTGGGGAAAACGGGTTTTGTCTCTCAGCGCCTCGAGACGATATCGAATATGCCGGCTGCTGGACACTCTCTCATACCATAAATCCAGAAAAGGCAACGGCCACGTTCGAAAATGGCCTTCTGAAAGTGACTATACCGCTAGCGGAACGACTTGAGGGCATCAAGGTACCCATAAAATAGTCTGCCATGTTCATTGGAGCCGCGCGTGATGGTCATGGTGCGAAGCTAGCTGTGGCCCCGAACTCTGGACGGCCGTCTTGTTCTACGCGCCGAATTCGAACAGCAACAAAGGATTGAAAATGAATTGTGAACAGATATTAGAGGATGTCGTAGCCTTCTGCAAGAAGCAGATCGAAGAGCTTCAGACAAATGTTGATGACCCAAGCGGTTATAACGGTCTCAACACTCGCCGCGGGCTTCGAGACGCGTACGAGAATGTAATAGAGCGCATAGCGATAAAAAGAGCCGAGGAAAAATGATCGACGTCGATTACGTTTAGCGCCGTGGCCGAATTACGCAACGGTCTGTCTAGCCAAGAACGATGGCTGTGACGCCGGTCTTCTTAAAAATGCCCTTATAAATCGTCCATTGCATTGATCGTGCTCTCTCGTTCGCGTCGCGGTTGTGATTACCTGTCGAAACTCATCGATCGATGTCTCGGGAGATAGTCGTGCAGGCGAGGATGAAGAATCGACTGCCCTCTCCATCAGCTTAAGCTCGTTAGATACACGTTCACGGCGTCGTGGCTGGTCACGGTTGACGGATCTGCCCGCCGGCATGGTGGCCGCCAACTCTTCACCCCGCCGTGCATCGCGGCATACTAGGCGCACTTCGTACACAGCAGCCGTTTTTAACATAATTGGCGAGCAATTTGCCGACTTATCCTTAGTTCTTTGCTACTAATCAAAGCGAGCTAGCCAATGTTTTCCAACTTCTTTGGTGTGTCCCCAAATCATTCTAATTCTCCGTTGTTCTTGCTTCCAAATACACTTACAAAAATCCAACTTGATGTGGAACTACGATAGTCTTAAGGAACCCGACGCATTTTGTTCTGGTGATTAAAATACACGAACGCACTTTTGAAAGCGTCGGCGATGTCACCTTTTGTCTTGATGAGGTGCCTCACGCCGGTCACGGAACGGTCACTTTCACGGTTAAGCAAGATGAGCTCTCGGCGTCAAACTTCGAAAAGCCAGGTGCGAGGCTTTCCGGATTAGAAGACACCCGTGGGGTAATTAGCCTCGAGAGTCAACAAAACCAGGAGTTGATCCACCAGCTCAATGAGTATTTCATCGCTAAAGAGGGCCTCACCCTGAAAGGAGAGTTCAAGGACACGCTCGCCGACACGGTAACGGCGTGGATACTCGAGGTACAGCTGTCAAAAAGGAACTCATCAAGTGCGCATCAGGAAGGAGCCACTACCTACGAATTTGATTCGGCCCTCGCATCGAAGCACCTTACGGGCGCGCATGACCTTAAGCGATGCTAGCACAGTACAAAAGGTGCACTAACGGCGTGGGCAAGGCTATATCTGGGTCACTAATCAGTGCCTTAGCTCTCGTTTTCTTGATGCCTCGGCGCACGTTACAAGATGCCGGTTTTGCGGCTTTAGCGCTCGGCAAAGCTATTTAGGTGTTTGAAGTGAACATTCCAGTGGTGATCATCAGTGCCTGAAAAAGAACGGATCCCGGTCGCACCAGATGCAGTTTTCTATCACGATACGGAAACTTACACCATTGTAGTGGAACTCCCTGGCGTGCACAAGAAGGATATCGAATTTGAGGCGATGGAAAATGGGTTTTGTGTCACGGCACCCCGAGACGATATCAAGTATAGCGGCTGCTGGGTACTTACCCACAAGACCGTTCCTACAAAAGCAATAGCGACGTTCTCGAATGGACTTTTAAAGGTGACTATACCGTTAGCTGAGCGAATTGCAGGCTTTATGGTACCCATAAAGTAGACTACCATTTCGTCAACGCGCTCCTGTTACCCCGACTGCGTCATTCCTGTATTAGACCTAGCGGGTACGCAGATAAAGGGCACGCAAGAGGGTGCAAGCGCGTGAGTTCCAGATGGCGCGCGACAACGGCCAGAGAGATGAAAACTTTTTTTAACCAAATGGAACGCGAAGCTGGTTTGCGATGTTCCTAAACGCTTTGCGTGCGAATGGCCTGCCATACATTACGAAAGTGAGTAACCCGCTAGCATGCACTCGCAGCAGAGAAGATTCGAGTAAAAGGTGCTCCGCCGGGGGGTTGATGTGTGAGTTCCAACGATGTCAGAAAACGTAATAATATGTCCCTGTCGCAAGACCTGCACACAGCGAACATCGCGATGCGTGCGGCGCACATAAAAAAAGAGGCCAGGAGGTCCCCTGGCTACACTCGCGCATTATTCAGGCGCAAGGACGGAATCAATAACGTGAATTACACCATTAGTGCATTCAATATCCGCCTGAAGAACGATGGCATCGTCCACCGTTAGCTCTTCAAATGCCGCGATTTCATCGTCTTCGACAACGACGTTATCTTCAACGACCACCGTGTCCTCCTCGATGACTGCTGTCTCTGTTGCAATCGTTAGGGTCGCCCCCTGAACGGTCTTTGCTGTCGTCATTTTCATAAGGTCGATTGCCATGTATTTGCCGGGCACTACGTGATAGGCAAGCACTGCAGTGAGTCGGTCTTTGTCTTTTAACAATTCGTCTACTGTACCGGCAGGCAACTCGGCAAACGCGTCATCGTTCGGAGCAAAGAGCGTAAAGGGCCCAGGTCCGCTCAAGGCGTCGACGAGACCGGCTGCCGCCTTCACTGCTGTTACCAGCACTGTGAAAGAACTATCATCGATTGCTGTCTCTACAATGTTTTTCATATTTCCTTACTTCCTTTTTCACAAGCGCAGCAGGTGGAACGCATCACGTGCTTCCGCATGCGCCAAAGATCTCCTATCTCCATTTAAGCTTACGCTACTAAAAGCAAATGGTCTTGCAATTCGAGCCCGCAAAGTGATGCTCGTTGCTCGGATCGAACACGCTTTCTGGGCTGGCGTTTAAACGGGCTACACCGCATCGATTTTTTTATAACGCCTGGCTAGTCATACTTCAAAAGCGGAAAAGGATTTTTTTGGCGACTGGAATTCAGGCCCTGGAACGATGCCGCTAGCCTTCAAGAAGTAGCAGCTGTGTATGAAGAGTGAACGAACGATTTTTTGGGTTTCTTCGAGGCGTTTCGGATTACGACGCTAAGGGAAGGAAGCGTCGGGAGAACATTTCGGCTCTTCTGTTAACAGCGCGTTATGAATGGCGTGTTTTTTTACCTCAAAGGGGCCAATCGAACATAAGAAGAGCGAGCTGCGAGCGTGATGCTCACAACGGAAGAAGAACGCACAGTCAAACACGCTCGAATTATCGACAAAAAAGTGAAGTTGGACTCTGTAGGATATATGAATAGCGAAAGCGATCCCTTCCAATGGCGTGTTTGAGAGCCAAGGCGAGTTCGCCCAATGCTTCAGAGCAGAGGTTTCTCTGCCCCGAAAGCTCTACTCCAAAAGCCATTGGAAGCTAGCTTTTCCTCCACACATCCTATAGAGCGTACCTTAATTATACGCGCCTCTTCGATTTATACCTTTCATGGGAAGTGAGCGCAATGCTGCCGACAAGCTCAAAAATGCCATTCTAGGCACAAAGTGCTTTCTAGCTTTTGATTTTTTTTATAAAGAGGAGCAGCCGGAGGTTCCTCACAATCAAATTAAGATACCAACCTTTTCCCAGTTCTTCTGCACGAATCTAGCTAGTCCGTGTCGCGCGGTCATTTCTGGCCTTGCTACTTCCAGAAACTGAGTACCATCCAGCTACTGTGCCGCTCAAATAGGATTTTCCTGCGCACTATTGTGGTTTAGAGCAGTTGGCGGCGTGCGCTTTGCCACCGGCTCCGAAAACCAGACGGATTAGCGTGCCAAATGCCTCTAGAAGCGAGCAATAGCTATTGCGTAAATATCTCAGCCTATTAGCTCTAAGAGATATTTTGCGCGATTTTGGCTGCAATCAAAGCCTTCGAATTTGGACTATTTTGCAGAGACCAGGAGAAGAAACGCTTAAAGCGTAATCCCCCCTTATAACGTGTTGAGCATGAGTCTCCTCAATTCAGTAATCCTGTTGATAGCTTTTATCTACCTGCTGTTCATATTCCCGCCGGGAGCACTCCTCGTAGTCGTGGTGTGGGTATATTTGCAGTTTATACGAAAGCCTCGGATCGCGAGCGCGACGAAGGACAGCGATAGCGCGGCACGATAGAAAAAGGAAACGAGGCGTTATCAGCATTTTGTTGCTCGATCTTTTATATCACCCGGCTACTCCCGCTGTGAAACAGCAATGTTTTCTTTATGTTGTCTGACAGCATAAATCTCGGACGTATGCTAATGATCGTCCGAAGACCGACTAATGTCACTTTAAGAAGAATTATATATTATTGATGGAATAAAAACTAATGTTAAATATTGCTGCCGTTGCTTCTTACGAGTCGAACGGACGCAGTCGAATGGACGCCTCGCCGGCAAAGCGGTTTTTGAAAGCCGAATTGCCACGACAAAGCAAAGCGAGCAAAAAAAGTCCAGAGCGTAAGCCTTAAATCTAGTGTGTTCTATGTGCTGTGACAGTGAGTGATAAGATGATCGAGATTGATACCGTACCACAGGAAACCGCATACTGCGAGCGGTGCGGCAACCCAATTATTATCAAGACGTGGTTTGCTAAATTGTGTCACGAGTGCTCACGTGCTGAGTTCAAGGAGCATTTCGAATCGTTCGCATCGTGATCGGAAGTCGCATACGCGACCTCTCTTTTTTTGGGTGTTCGGCTTTCCTAGCCTTAAAGCTTTACTAGCCCTGGCGATAGTCGCCGCACTACCTTTTGTGCTTCACGTGTCTTCAGTTGCGTGAAAAACGGCAACAACGCTTTTAAATCGCCGCGTCGTGGTTCATTCGGTGAATATGAAAGACGCAGAACTGATCAACGAGTGCAAAGCGACCGGGCGCGCACTCAACTACGAGGTCCAATCGGCCGTTGACATCGGCGCGGGCGAAATCGATGTCATCTGGACCAGAAAAGACCACGCAAATCTCCCGACGTCCAAGCTCGGATTTTTCTTCTGCCCCACCGGAGGCGAGGTCCCCACGGACTTCCTCACGCAGAGCGTCGCAAAGGCGCTGCTCTCCGTGTGTGACAAAGCAATCTTCCTCGTGCGCGATGACGCTTCATTGAAGTCGGTGAAGGGCAAGATTCAAGCGCTCGACGCAATCGGTGGCGTGCTGCAGCTCAAGAAATATGCGCACGCGATTACCTCAGATGAGCTGCTCGGAGGGATTAGGTAAGAGGTGAAAAAATGCGTATAGAACGCGGCAAACAAGCAAATCTGAAGGAGCTTAACGAGGATCTGTACCTTGAAGCGAACACCCAGCTGTACCCTGTAGACAAGGACGCGACGATCAACGTCTACGGCATTTTGACGACTGAGAACAACGTCGTAATCAACGGCTCTATTGAGTGCTCTGAGGCTAGTTTCGGCGATAACTGTCACGTCAAGGGAACGGTAATTACCGGCGGGATCAAGACGGGGAGCGGATTCAAGGCGCACCACATTGAAGCCGGAGAACAGGCCGACATCGGCAGCGACTCGCAAGTCAACAAGATCGACGCGGTTGGCGACGTGACGATCGGCAGCAATTCGCGCGTTCGGCACGCGATCAGCGAGCGTGGCCAGATTATTCTCGCTGCAGGAGCTGTTGCAGACGTCGCAGAGGCGGCGCAAGGCACGAAAACAGCGTAATCAGAGAAAGATCTTCATCAGGTCGTACGCGACGTCAACCCTTCCGGGGAACCTCTCCTTAACGACGTCGACCATGGCATCCTCATGCCCGCTCGCGTGCGGGTAGAGGTGGGTAAGCACGATGCGGTCGATGTGCTGGTCATATATTAGATCGCGTAGCTTGGCTGGCGTCGTGTGGTTCGAGACGGACGCGTACGCATCAGGGAACGAACACTCGTGGATTAGCACGTCAACGTCGCCGTGACAAAGATCGCGGACGCTTTCTGCAGGTTCGGTATCGCCTGAATACACTAGCGTCGACGTCGGGGTTTGCATACGGTACGCGATTGACGAAACGCTGTGCTTCGTCGCCCGAACGGAGGCCACTCCGTTTCCAACACGAATGCTGTCGCCGTCATCAAGCTCTGTTACGTCGACATTGACGGTAAGATAGTCGTAGAGCTCGAGCAACTGCGCAACGTGGTGTTGCGTGCCGGCGGGACCATACACGTTCATCGTCTCCACCTGCGCGTCTGAATCGAGGGCGGTCAGTTGCTGCGCTTTGAGCAGTGCCAAAAAGTCAGAGTTGTGATCGAGGTGGTGGTGGGTGAAAAAAACCTTGTGTATTTTGCAATAATCGTAGCCGCTCTGCACGATACGGCCCAGGATGCCTGCCCCGCAATCAAAGAGTAGCAGTTCTTCCGGGGTCTTAACGAGAATGCCCGACTGGGCCTTTTCGAGCTGTGGAATGGCGACGCCCGTCCCGAGCAGAATAATGTTCATTTAATCCCAGTAGCTCTATAGAGGCTTCAGGTACATAGCGTTTGCTTAGGGCTTAGCACACAGACGGAGGGCCGTCTCAACCGCCGCCTCCGGTGAGTCGGCGAGAACCGTCCCCTCGATTTTCCACTTGCAGGCTAAAGTCACCACCGGTTTTGCCATTTGGAGGGCGAGGGCAATTTCTGAGAGTGTGCCAAACTCGCCGGCGATCGCGATGAGGCAATCGGCTGCTCGCGCGATAATCGCATTTCGCGCATAGCCCATGTCCGTTGGGATCTTAACGTCGATGAAGGGATTCGCTTCGGTTTTCGAGGGACCGGGAAGAATTCCTACGGTGAGCCCCCCTGCAGCCTGTGCGCCGCGCGCAGCGGCTTCCATAACTCCCCCCATTCCCCCACAGATAAGGGTCGCCTCGCGAGACGCTATGAGGCTTCCTGTGCGCTCGGCAATACTCGCAATCTTGCTCGAGCAGCTCCTGCTTCCGATAATGCCAATTTGCAGACGGCTCGTCATTCTGGACACCACCTTGAATGCACTAGCTTCCGATTGACGCACCATGAAGCTTTCCCCATCTTGTGCATACCAAGCTCAAATGTTATTTTGACTCTTAAATCCATTTTTATTGGGGAATATTACCTTAAAATCGAAAAAACACCGAAAAAGTATATATATGTTGAAAATCTCAGTATAGATCGAGGTAATTCAAATGGCAGAACTACAAGCAGCAGGAGTAAGCAGGATTATCCGAAAAGCTGGAGCAGAGCGCGTGAGCGCTGAAGCGACAGAACAGTTTAGAGAATACCTAGAGACATACGGCAAGGAACTCGCCGAAGAAGCAATCGAAATGGCAAAGCACGCGGGACGCAAGACGGTCAAAGCCGAAGACATTAAACTCGCCTGGACCAGACTTAATCGCTAATCTCACTATCGTTTCTTTGATAGCATCTCTTCGCACGTGAGATGCTATTGCTTATTTTTTTTATATTTTTTCTCTGTTCTTAACGTCGAGTACGAGCCATTTTCCTGCGGTATGGCAGTTCTTGCAGGTTAGCTTGTCCAACTCGATAAAATCGGTCCAGATTTCCGCGCCACAGACGCGACATCGGTAAAGATACGCTCTCATGTCAGTACCTCGCGTGCGATCAATGGTTGCTCTTTGCACGCTGAGCGTATTAAACCTTCTCACATCGACGTCCAGCCTGAATCAGTTCGCGTACAAGTCATCCCACCCCATCGCCTGCCCGCAGAGGCGCCAATTCACTAGAACGCATCTCGGCTCGAAGATGCCTGGGCTTGATGTGAGCCTAACGAAGCGGCTCAGGTAATCTGTGGCTCACCACGCAGCGCTGGACGATTCGCAATGCGCCCTGCAACGAAATACGGTTTCCTGGACTAATGAAGATCGGTTTTATGCCGGCCACCGTTTTTAAGACGAGCCCAAACTGTTTGCCGTTGACTGTCAGCGCGGTGGAGCGGTCGGCTTGAGCCGGTTCAAGGTACTCCCCGCAGAGGGCTTTTTTGGACACGCCAACCGTTGACGTGTTGAGAATAACTCCGACGTGCGACGCGATTCCTGCAAACCTGGGGTGATTTATGCCGCCCCCGTGGACGATTAAAACGTCAGGTCGCCTGCGCAGCTTCTCCACGGTGGCTACCGCTGCGGGACCCTCACGGAAAAAGAGCAGACCCGGCACGTACGGCATGGCTGTCGGCGCAATCGACGCAGACTCGTCTATGACGTTCATGAGCGTGTCAACAACCACGGCTGAAGAAAACACCAGGCCCTCATCAAAGGATTGCGCTACCGCCCCTATCGACGCAACTTCACTCGCGGGATCCTCTAGGACCACCTGCTTTGCGATGTTTGTTTGAATCTGCCGTAAGGTGTGAAACTCACTCCCGTCTTTTGCGGCCATGTCGGTTCGGCCTCCTGCAGATGATGCTCAAAAAAGCGCAAGCTACTTTGCCCGGTCAGCTCGAAAAAGTCCCCCCACAGATGCGTTGACTGCGCGATCACAACGCGTCGACGTCGCCCCAGTACGTTGGAGCGTCGGTCGTGCCGTGCCCTCGTTTGACGTAGTGTGTATTGAAGAGTTCCTTGTATCTTCTCGCGACCTCTTTCCACGTGATCGAGCGCCCATACATATACGTCCGAATCTCCATCTCCCGTCTCAGGCGATCGTTGCGCATCAACATGGTAATCGCTTCGGCTATCTCCGTTGATTCCCCCGACTTAAGAAGCACGCCTCTTTCGTCTGCAAGCGCATCTCGTGCGTGCACAAACGGCGTTGAGATTATGGCCTTTCCACAGCCTACTGCCTGGGACAGCACGCCACTCACGATCTGATCCCTGGCGAGATAAGGGAGGACGCAGATATCCGTAGCGAGAAAATGTAGGATCAGGTTTCGGTTGGTAAGATATCGGTCGACGAACTTGACGTTGTGCTCCAAATCGAGGTCTTTGACGATCTCCTTCAGCCTTTCGCGATAGCGCTCGCCTTCGTTCTTCACGATGTTTACGTGCGTCTCTCCGACGACCAAGTAGAGGGGGTCCGTTTCAGGATTATCGGCAATCACCTGGGGCAGCGCTTCAAGGACATATTCGATACCCTTTGCGGGATGGAGCAACCCAAATGACCCTATCACGAATCTGCGAGAGAGTGCTAGTTTCTTCTTCGGCTGCTCCGTGCCGATAAACGGAACGTCGGGCACGCCGTGCGGAATGACCTCAACTTTCTCAGGGCCTAAGTCAAACGCCTTTTTCAAGATATCGACGCCGACGTGCCCTGGTACAACGACGTTAGCTGAAAGACGGTACAACTCGCGGGTAACCGCTTTGGCCTCTTCCGGGGGTCTCGGCAGCACCGTATGCAGCGTCGTCACGATCGGTTTTTCTAGCGCTTCCATGAAATCGAGGATATATCGGCCCCACGAGCCGCCATACAGCCCGTACTCATGTTGTATGTTGACCACATCAGCGCGCGACGCGTTTATTTTTTCAGCTGCCTCGACAAAGCTGATTTGATCGGTAGCTTTGATGACGTACGCGACCCGCGATCTCGGATAGATAAGCGGACTTAAACAGCCGTAAGCGCTTGAGTCCTTAGTTCCATCAATGGCACAAACGTTAGCTCTTATATCAGGATTCTCACTGATAAGGGTGAAGAGGAGGTCTTGCGTGAATGTGGCGATACCACACTCTCGTGGAGGAAACGTGCTAACGAACGTGAGGCTCAGTCGGTTGCGCGGCATCAGGCTGTATATTAGAACCCGTCTCACTTAAACCTATTGAACTGCGCTCACGAAAGGACGACCGGAGGCCTGCGCGGCACTAGTTATGCTCTATTGCGAGAGCCGGATGATGCCTGATACATCACGCGAATTCCTTCGACGTGACCAACAGCACCGGGGACGCTACCTGCGCGGTCTGAGCCCCCCTCGCCTGAAGAGCCCAAACATCATCAATAAACAGGTTTATGGGCATGAAACTCGCAGACTAGCAATTCAGACACTGCGACACTCTATTGTGGTGTTGGAGACAGGTATGTGGGCAGAACGCACTTCACACTTTTCCCTTTCAGGAATTCGAGAGATGTTTGCGCTGACTAAACCCGGCGCGATCAACCTGGGGCTCGGCCAACCGGACTTCGACACGCCAACACACATCAAAGAGGCGGCAAAAGAGGCACTAGACAAGGGGTACACCGGGTACACGCCTAACAAGGGCTTTCCTGAACTCATCGACGCAATCGCGAGCTACTATGAACAGTACGGAGTACAAGCTGGGCAAGAGCAGATCATCTGCACTTCAGGTGGCAGCGAGGCCCTTCATCTGGCGTTCGAGGCATTGATAAACCCGGGCGACGAGGTAATACTCCCCGATCCCGGATTTGTCGCTTATGCGCCACTCACACACGTGGCGGGTGGCGTGCCCGTGAGCGCGAGGGTTAGCGCTGATGATGATTTCAGGCTGCAGCCTGATACCGTTGCGGATCGCATCACGGACAAGACAAAAGCCCTGGTTATTAACTCACCAGCAAACCCCACTGGTGCGGTGCAGCGGCACAACGAGATGCGGGAGTTTGTTGAGCTCGCCGACGACCACGACTTCTACATAATTTCCGATGAGGTCTATGACAAGATGCTCTACAGAGGAAAACACGTCAGCCCGGCAAGCATCGACCCGGACCGCGTGATTGTCGTTAATTCGGTGTCAAAAACGTATGCGATGACCGGCTGGCGGCTCGGGTACGCGATCGCACCAGCCGCGATAGTTGAGGAGATGCTGAAGGTGCACCAATATATCCAGGCCTGCGCGCCATCTATCTCGCAAAAAGCCGCTTATGCGGCGTTGACCGGCCCCCAAGAGAGCGTGAGGTCCATGGTTGACGAGTTTTTCGCGCGACGCAGTGGCGTGATGCACCACCTTAAGGGAATAGCCGATTGTGTGACGCCTGAAGGGGCGTTTTATGTGTTCCCACGGTTTGCCACGTCGGACACGAGCTTCGACCTCACGATGAGGCTTGCCCAGGCCGGCGTCATCGTTGTGCCGGGATCGGCGTTCGGGCGCTTTGGCGAAGGGCACGTCCGAATCTCGTACGCGGCGAGTCAACAGAGCATTGACCTCGCGTTCCAAATCATCAGAGAACAGGTTTCGGCGCGTTAGCCGCTGCGCCGCTGGGCAATCAATTCTTTGAACTGAACGGCCTCGAGGCTCTGGGGGTCTATTTCGAGCGCCCGGTCAAAACAGGACACCGCATCGTCATATCGCTTAAGGCTGTACAACGCGCTGCCTTTTGACGTCCACGCAAACTCATCGTTCTCATCGACTTCTAAGACGCGGTCAAAGCACTCAATGGCCTTTTCATATTCCCCTAGACCATCATAGGAGCTTCCTTTGAACGAGAGCGCGTACGTGTCGTCGGCGTTTGTGCTGAGCACCTCATCAAAAACAGCGATCGCGTCCTCAAATCGATCGATGCCGAACAGAATAAACCCTTTTCTGTTCAACACCCAAAAATTCTCGGGATCCAGCTGGAACGCCCGATCCAAGCACTGGATCGCTTCGTCGAAGCGGTTCAAACTATCCAGTGCGAGACCCTTATTGATCCACGCGAGAATGTAGTCTGAACTTATTTCGAGAGCTTTGTCGAAGTTTTCAATCGCGTCGTCAAATTTTTGCAGATTATAATAAACGTACCCCTTGTTGTTGTACGTGATGAAATAGTCGGGATCGAGGCTCAGCGCTTTGTCAAAGCTCTCCAGTGCGTCAGGCCATTTATACTGGCTAGCGAGGGCGAGCCCGCGACCGTCCCACGCCGCAGCGCGGGTGTCGTCGATCACCAGGCCTTTGTCATAGTTGATGACAGCGTCTTCGTAGCGCTCCAAATTCGCTAGCGCATTCGCTCGGTAGAACCAAGCGTCGGCGTTCATAGGTTCCAGCAGCAGTGCCCTCTCGAACATTCCCTCCGCTTTTTCGTTGTCGTTCATCAGCGCATAGCAGACACCCGTGTTGAACCAAGGAAGATCAAACTCAGGATCAGCTTCCTGCGCTTTGTTATAGCATTTGAGTGCTTGTTCGTATAAACCCTGTTTTTGAAACAGGTATCCCTTGGCGTTGTAGGCTACCGCAAACCGCGGTTCGCTCGCTATGGCAGCATCGAACAAACGCACAGCAGCGTCAACATCTCCTCTATCGCGAAGGATGCTTCCTTTGGCGACGAGAGCGGGAGCATGGGTGGGATCTGCCTCTAAGGCCCGTTCATAATAACTAAGCGCCTGATCGCCGTTGCCCAACTCTTCTGTCAAAGAGCCAAAAGTGAACAGTGCGTCGACGTTTGAAGGGTCCATACTGAGGGCTTCTGTGACGCGATTGAGCGCGTCTTTCGGCTTACCTTGCTGCCGAAGCAAGAGCGCTTCTTCAAGAACATCCATCGCTGTCTTGGCTATTTGAGCGCCGCATTCACAGCACGCCTCTGTTTCATCTGGGTTGGTCGCCCCGCATCCGGGACACAGCTTTGTCATCCTTTGTTAGATGCGGTTTCTGAGTGATATGCTTTGCCCACTGGAGGGGGCATTGGTTAGCGTTCTGCTGAAACACGAAAGTAAAGTAGTGACTGAGATTATCGGCTCGAGGCCAACCGTCGACGCGAGAATACTGTGAATCGTATGCACAATCACTGAATTACGCGTCGAAGACTCGCTGTCCAAGCTTGAACGCCCTGATATTGGCGTCAAGAGCTTTTTTGGGCACGTGCTCGGCAACGACCTCTTCCAACGTGGACAAGGGCAGCATGCGTGAAAGTGTCCCCAGCAGAACGACGTTGAGGGTTTGCAGATGGCCCGCGTCCAATGCAAGCCGTGTCGCGTCATACGCAATTACACGCTCGCACGTGTCTTTAAGCGCCTTCACCAAATTCGCGACGGGCGGGTAGTCTGAACTTGTGGCGGGCACGACATTCGTGTTGATGATGGCCGTTCCCTTGGGCGACAAATAGCGTGCAAAGCGGAGACCCTCTGCCGGCTCCATTCCAACCAAGGCGTCTGCGCTTCTTAGAGGGATTAACGGCCCAAATGATGAGCCAAGGCGGACGTGGACCTCAACGGTTCCGCCTCGCTGAGCCATGCCGTGGGTCTCAGCAGAGATCACGTCATACCCCTCTCGCACGGCCGCTTCGCCCAGCACTCGCGAGGCGAAAATAGAACCTTGACCGCCAACTCCCACGATAATACAATCAAATTTGGTCTTTTTCACCATCGCGCACCTCAAGCGGTTTCGATAGCATCGAATTCGCAGATCTGTTCGCAAACGCCGCAGCCCACGCAGTCTTCAGCAATCGAGGCGCTCGTTTCGCTATAGATGATCGCAGGGCAAAAAAGCGTGCTACAGAGCTTACAACTCGCGAAGTAGTCTTGGCACACAGCGGTGACGCGTTTTTTCGCCTTTACGAGCGTTCCTGCCTTTTTGGCACTGATGATACAAGGCCGCCTCGCGATGACAACTTGGACGCCGTCGCCGTTCTTTGCCTTTGTTAGCGCGTCTTCCGTTTCGAATAGGTTGCAGGGATCGACAACGTAAAGCCCTTGGACGCCGATCGCTTTAATGAGGTCTTCCATCGGCGTCGGCATGGTACACGCTCCCATTGCGTTCACGCCGGTGCAGGGGTGGGGTTGATGTCCCGTCATTGCGGTCGTGCCGTTGTCCATAATTACGAGCGTCAGCCGCGCACCGTTGTACACAGCGTTTATAAGTCCAGGAACGCCCGTATGAATGAAGGTCGAATCGCCGATAACACTCACGATCTCCTTATCACAGGCGGCACTGAATCCGCTGCCCATGCTGATGCTTGCGCCCATGCAGAGCGTGGTATCGATCGTGCCTTGACTCACGCCTAGCGTATAGCATCCGATGTCTCCGACATAGATCGCAGCTTTGGTGAACACTTTCTTGAGCGCGTAGAATGTCGCCCGATGGGGACATCCCACACACAGCACGGGCGGTCGCGGAGGCAGCGTGTGCTCCGCGGCGATCAACACTGCCGGGACGTCCGCAGCTGCGAGCCGGCCAACCACCTGGCCGATGCTATGTAGGACCGTATCAACCGTGAGCTCACCCTCTCGTTGGACGTGTCCTGTGAGCTTTCCGTACACCTCGACCGTGCCCGCAAGAGCATTAACTTGCTCTTCAATTACAGGCTCGAGCTCCTCGACGATGAGAAGCTGACGCGAATTGCTTACGAGCGTCGCGATTTGGTCGTTGTTCGCAGGATAAGCAGCGACGCGCAGCACGGAAGGTTCGAGTCGCAACTTCTTGAGCGCCTCCTCAACATATTTTGCAGCCACTCCGGCTGTAACCACGCCGAAGCGAGATTTTTTAAGCGTTAAGTTATTTAAAGAGGAGAGTTCGGCGCGCAGCAATGGTTGAATCCTGTTCAGTTCTGTGTGTCTCTTGCGCGCGTGCGCCGGCACCATGACCCACTGCTCGGGGTCCTTCTTAAAGTGAGGGGATCGCTGATCGCTATAGTTTCCGCTTAACGTGACGGATGCTCGTGCGTGCGAAACGCGTGTCGTCGGTCGGAGCATCACTGGGATTTCGAATAGCTCAGACAACGCGAATGCGTACTTTGTAAAGTCATAGGCCTCTTGCGGGGTCGATGGATCGAGACACGGGATCTTCGCAAATTGTGCATACCTGCGGGAATCCTGTTCATTCTGCGAAGAGAAGCACCCGGGATCGTCGGCCACAACGAGCACTAAACCACCTTTGACTCCGGTGTACGCGAGAGTCATTAAGGGGTCAGCAGCGACGTTCAGTCCGACGTGCTTCATAACGACGGCGGTGCGCACGTCACAGTACGAAGCGCCAGCGGCGACCTCAAGTGCGACCTTCTCATTAACGGACCACTCCACGTGGGGCGGCCTCTCGTAGCGTTCGACGTGCTGCACAATGAAAGGTATGATCTCAGACGACGGCGTTCCTGGATAACCGGAAACGAGCGAGACTCCTGCCTCCAATATGCCGTAAGCAATCGCCTCATTTCCCAAAAGAAACTTGCGGTTTCCGTGCTGCATGGCTTACCTGTGGTCGCGATCTATTGCTACTACTTGTTTTTTTTGGGCCCGCCTCGCACCGGTTCGGCCTAAGTCTCGTCGAGTAGAATCAACTCGGCAGCAAACTAGCATTCTTCACGCTTTGCGGGGTGCATGTGGGCCAGGATGACGTCCTGTGCGTTCACGCGCATGAGGTCATTGAAGTCGCGCGATTCGGGGTCATCGTCGATAAACACAACCTGATCAATGCCGGCGTTCTTGATGAGCCGCCAGCACATTTTACACGGAGTGCCGTTGACGTAAAGCGTAGCGCCGTTGATGGAGGCACCCCCTCTGGCCGCTTGTATAATCGCATTCGCCTCGGCGTGGACGCTCACACAGAGTTCGTACCGTTCACCCTTTGGAACGTTTAAGCGCTCCCGCTCACACCCGATGTTGAGACAGTGCGGTTCGTTGCGTGCGGCCCCATTGTATCCAGTCGACAGTATGTGATCGCCAGTTGAAACGATAATGGCGCCGTATTGGCGCCTCGTGCAGGTTGAGCGCAAAGAAACGGTCTTTGCGAGCGCCATATAGTACTCGTCTTTGGAGATTCGCTGGTTGCGACGTTCTGAGGTCTGTGAGGTTTTGCTCACCGCTTTCCCGTCTCCTGATCGCTTGGTTAGTGGCATCAGCACTGCCCGCTGTCAGTATAGCGTTCAGTCTATTTTAATACTTGGGGGGCCGCATGAAGCAACGGCGCCTAGTTAACGGAAATTAATGCATCCGCTCACGACGAGGTGCGTGGTGATACGGTGAAAGGCGAGAAACAAGTAATAAAGATACTCGGGGCAGGCAACTACCTCATGGCGGACGATGGTGTAGGGGTTCACATTCTCGAGAGACTCGAGCAAATAGACCGAAGTGATATCGAGCTGGTGAACGCCGGTGTTGGCGGTTTAGCAATCCTTGACTACATGGAGGATGCAGATGACGTGATTATCGTCGACGCCGTGCGAGGGGGCGGGAGCGAACCAGGATCGATCTACAAGTTCACCGACAAGGAATTGCCTCCTGCAAATCTGTTTATGATGTCGTTGCACGACCTCAATTTGGTCGATACGCTGCGCTTGGGCCAGCAGATTCAACCGGAGCTTATGCCGGACAATATCACCATCATTGGAATTGAGGTCGAACGGGTGGAAGGGATTTGCACGGACCTTTCGCCTAGGGTCCAAGCTGCGATTGACCGGGTCATACAACTGGTTTTTGAAGAGATTGAACGATTTAAGAATTGACGTACTTAGAGCGACCCAGTCAGGCAAAAATAATATATATGCACGTTTTCACAAGGGGAGTAGCGAGGTAAAATCGTTATGGGAAAACCGATACTGATGGATTTTTACGCTGACTGGTGCGGACCGTGCAAGATGCAGGATCCGATACTCGAAAAGCTTGAAGAAAAGCTCAAAGACAAGATCGAATTCAAGAAGATTAATGTAGACGATAACCTGCAGCTTGCCAACAAGTACGGAATCCGCGTCGTGCCGACACTGATTCTGGAATGTAATGGGAAGATTATAGAGCACTATATTGGTGTAACGCGCCCTGAGATCCTCGAAGCGGACTTAAACAAAGCGGCTGAATCGTGCACCGAGTGAATTAAACGCGACCCGCCCTAACCTCCTTTTCTTGCTATCAACCAACGCTCGCGTCGATTCAAACTGACGTTTTTTCAAGCGCTCAACGAGCGCCGATCAAATTTCTCGCGAGCGCTATAGCACTAAAAGAGTCTTGCACCGAGAAAGAAAAGCGCCGTGATATGTCAATTTAGTAGCGGGGAGTGGATTTGAACCACTGGTCTACGGGTTATGAGCCCGTCGGGATCTCCTGACTACCCCACCCCGCTCTGGATTGTTTTAGGTGCTATTCATTTAAATAGGTGATGATGGAGCGGCTCTGCGCGAATGGATTAGTCAGAACACGCACGAGGACGGAGCGTTAGCCTGCGCGTGTTTTCTCGCGGAAAAGGTATAACTCAGGGAGGGATGAATACCTACAGCGTTTAGGGCAAAAAATAGAGGGAGCAGTGAAACATGAAAAAAGCGAGGCTCATAATTGGAATTCGTAGGGGGCTTTACGACTCTGAAACGGAACTGTACTCAATCCCCACCTGTTTCGACAGCGAGCAATCGGCGCAAAGAGCCCTACAAAGCATTGCGGAGGAACTCAGCGGCCTCACCGATGTCAAGCTTGCGGTTGTACGTCAGCCTATGGTGAGCTTGCGGCCCGAGACATACGAGAGATATGACGAAGCAGGCGAATTCCCACGACTGTACGAAGCGAAAAAAGACGAATTTCAGGGATATGTCATTCAAATCGACGTCCCTGGTACCCAAGAGCTTAAAGAAACGGCCCGAAAAATAGTCGATAAGCACAGTCTGCAAGTCATCGACGAAGGGCCTGCAAAAGAAAAGACCCTTATCTTCATATCGTAACCCGCGAACGACGCAGGTTTCACGGAGTTGATCGTCAGATCAGGGCGCCTGGTTCAACTCCCAAAAGTTTATAGTGTGAGCTTTCGACCATAGCGATGCATGCGTGTCGCTATTATTTGCTCCGAAGTAGACGATGCCTCGAAAAACATCGCGCGACACCTATTACAACGAGTCCCATGGACGCGAGGCTCTGAGGTCCCCGCCGAATGGACATACGGGAACTTTCAGCTCGTCATGGTCGAAGGCAAGCTGATTGACCAAGAAGCGTTAGACCAAAGCCTCAGTACTGACCTGCTCTTATTTGCATCTCGTCACCAAAGTCAGACACAGAAGGGTCCTGTATTCAGCGCTCACTTCACCGGAGACGTCAGTGGATCGACTCAAATGGGCTCGAACGGCGTCTTAGCGCGCGCGGCCCCTCGCGCGTTAAAACTCATAGTGGAAGCGCTCACGAACTTATCAAATGTCAAGGTCCTCGTAGAGGCAACCCACCACGGTCCTTCGGCCATCGAAACCCCCTCGCTGTTTGTCGAAATCGGCAGCACGAAAACTGAGTGGAATACCGAAGCACTCGGCGACATCGTGGCACAAGCGCTGCTCGGACTGGAATCGCGATCTCTCGACATCCCTTGTCTAACGGCCGTTGGATTCGGGGGGCCGCACTATGCTGCACGACACGCCGACGTACTTCTCCGCAGCGACATTTGCTTCGGCCACATTTTTGCTGCCTATCAGCTCGAATGCCTAACTCGCGAAATCATTGGAGAAGCATTTGAGAAATCACAGGCGCAATTCGCCTATTTTGATCGAAAACATATGGGCGGCGACCGAACTAGAATCGAGACAGCGGTGCACAGTCTGGGCTTTGAGGTGCTTAGGCTGGCTGACATCCAGGGACGCAGAGACCTTTCCTGGAAACCGTACCTGCAAATCAAGCGCGTCTTGAGGGCGCACGGCCTGCTTGCGGAAACGGAGACAATAAACGTGAGCGCTTCACTGCGAGACGCACTCAACTCGCAAACGCCACCTGAAGATCGCATCGAATTGACGCCTCTGGCGCTTAATCCGTCTATCGTGAAACGCGCGCAAGCCGTCGACGAGGAGGCTTTGCTTAAGCAGTTTGAAATCGAAAAAATACTATACCTTGAGCGTAAAGATGGAACTATTTCTGCCATCTTGGTTCCGCCGGAGCGCGACGCACAAAAGATACAGGATGAGATGCTCAACGAGTGCGTTGAAATACTGAAAAAGCGATACCAGATCGAGTACTCGCAGCAAAAATCAAAACTATATATATCCGAACGCAAATTTAACCCACGACTGGCACGATCGCTTGGCGTGACTGAAGAACCACTATACGCGAAGCTGGCAGGCGGCGAGTCGATCACAATAGGCAGCAGGATAATTAAACCCGAGGATGTATTTACGAAGGTTAGAAAGGCATTTAATGTCGCTATGCCGACACAGGCGGTCGACAGTAACGCCTTTCGCAAACCTTGAAGTGGAGGATATGACATGAAGTCCATAATTGAAGACGCGCTTGAACGGGGCACAAGCGACGTGAAAAACGAATCGCCGCAAATATCTTATACCCCCGACCAAGAGCTCGAGGAAGTGCTCAAAACGCTCCAAACTAACATCATCGTCATCGGATGCGGCGGCGCAGGATCAAACACCATCTCACGGATGACGGAAGAGGGAATCGAAGGGGCCGAACTTATTGCGCTCAACACAGATGCGCAACACCTTAGGAGGACGACGGCGGACCGAAAAATCTTGATTGGGAAGGAGCGAACGCGCGGGCTCGGCGCTGGCTCATTGCCGCAGATAGGCGAAGAGGCAGCAATCGAAAGCCAAGAAGAACTCCGAGCAAGCGTTGCCGGAGCGGACATGGTGTTTATTACTGCCGGTTTAGGTGGAGGCACGGGAACTGGGGCCTCGCCGGTCGTCGCAGAGGCGGCACGCGATGCCGGGGCCCTCACTATAGCTATCGTGACCCTCCCATTCGGCGTGGAGGGCATGGTGCGCAGGGCCAACGCTGAAGCTGGACTTGAGCGGCTGCGTGACATGGCCGATACCGTCATCGTTGTGCCAAACGACCGACTGCTAGAAGTCGTTCCCCGGCTGCCGCTGCAAGCCGCATTCAAAGTCTCGGATGAAGTGCTGATGCGGGCCGTCAAGGGCATTACCGAACTCATCACTAAACCAGGGCTCATCAACCTCGACTTCGCAGATGTCAGAACTGTCATGCAAAAAGGCGGCGTGGCAATGATTGGGCTTGGCGAGTCTGATGCTGAAGACAAAGCCGTGGATTCGGTTAAGAAAGCTCTGAGAAGTCCCCTTCTGGACGTTGACATCTCTGGCGCCACTGCCGCAATTGTCAACGTCATCGGGGGCACAGACATGACCGTGACTGAGGCAGAGGGCGTCGTGCAGGAAGTTTATGAGCGTATCGATCCCGACGCGCGAATTATTTGGGGCGCCCAGATCGACCCCGAGCTTGACCATATGGTACGAACGCTCCTTATCGTTACTGGCGTAAAGTCCCCTCAGATCTACGGGAAGAGCGAAGCGATTAAGGCAAAAACCGGAGCTCAACGATACGGCATAGATTTCGTAAAATAAAGGCTTACGTGGCACATCCTCCACAAAACATTTTATACTATTGAAACGCAAAGTGATATAACGCCGCGTCGGGCGCCACATATTTACTTTGCGCGTTTTTGCTGCACTATAGTTCGGTGAATGTACAATGGCTAAAAAGCAGGGGAGAACTCGTTCGTCAAAGCCTAAAAAACAACGAGAGGCCCCTAAAGAAGACAAAAAGCAAGCGAGCGCCTCGTCGAAGGCTTCTAAGCTACAAGAGGCGACTACAGCAGAGAGTCGTTTTTCTCGGAAGTCGATCGAGCGCAAGCTCGGTGAGTACCGGAGAATCTTGACGCTTACAAGAAGGCCAACGCGTGAGGAGTACTCGAATATTGCGAAAGTCGCCGCGATAGGAATTATCATAATCGGCGTGGGCGGGTTTCTGATATATCTGGCTATGGTACAAGCGCCGCAAAGCTTGGGTCTCACCAACAACACAACAGCAACGGCCACACCGAGTAACGTAGTGAACACCCCGGTGCCGGTGAGTAACGCAACGCAAAATAGTTCTATTACCTCGGCCGTGAATAAAACCGGGAACGCGACGACTTAATCAGTGACGCGTTAAAAAGTTGTCAGTGAGGGGAATCATGTCAAGTCAAGAGCAAAATGGGCTTGAATCTTCAGTTTACGCCATAAAAACCACGGCAAATCAAGAACGCGCCGTGGCCAACTTGCTTGCACTCGCTGCCAAAAAGGAGAACTATGACATCCGCGCGATACTTGTGCCAAAAGAGCTCAAGGGATACGTGCTCGTGGAGACCACCAAATTTGAAATAGTAGAACAGGCGATTCAAGGCATACCGCACGCCCGTGGCGTCGTGAAGGGAAGCACGAAATTCGCAGAGATCGAGCATTTCTTAACGCCAAAACCAGCCGTGGCCGGCATTGAAGACGGCGACATCATTGAGCTTATTGCAGGTCCATTCAAAGGAGAACGGGCCCGTGTCAAACGCATTGATGAGCGCCGCGAGGAGATTACAGTCGAACTCTTCGAGGCCATGGTGCCGATACCAATTACGGTGCGCGGCGATCACGTCCGAGTCTTGAGCAAGGAGGAGCGCGAATAACATGGCCGACGTAATAGAGGTGTTGGTGCCAGGAGGCAAGGCGAGCCCCGGTCCTCCGATAGGGCCTGCCCTAGGACCCCTTGGGATCAACATTAAAGCAGTTGTTGACGACATCAATGCACAAACTGCGTCATATAACGGAATGCAGGTGCCTGTCAAGGTCATTGTCGACGACAAAAAGAACGTGACGCTCGAAGTAGGTATACCCCCTGCATCGGCGCTTGTTCTGATAGAGGCTGGAATAGAGAAAGGATCGTCAGGTGAGGGGACCGTGGGCAATATCACCGTCGCCCAAGCGATCAAGATAGCAAAAATGAAACGACAGAGCTCCCTTTCGTACGAGTTGAAAAAAACGGTCAAAGAAGTTTTGGGCACCTGTGTGTCGATGGGCGTTACTGTCGACGAAAAACCAGCTAAAGATGTTCAGAAGGCGATAGACGCCGGAGAATACGCAGATCTTTTTACCGAGACATAAATTCCGGCGAAAGATTGAAGTAAAGTTTACTCCATCTGATGATTGCACCGTAGGAGATCACCGCGGTGGTCGAAGATACTACGGAGGGAGTATGGTCAACGAAAACACCCTTAAAGCCGTCAATGAAGCGATTGAGTTAGCGCCTAAGAGAAAGTTCACAGAAAGCGTTGATTTGATTGTCAATCTGAAGAGCGTTGATTTAAGCCAGCCAAAAAACAGGATAACCGAATCCATCGTTCTGCCGAACGGGCGCGGGAAAGCAACGAAAATCGGGGTTTTTGCAAGAGGGGATCTCGCTATTAAGTCGCAAAGCGGCGGCGCTGACCTGATAATTTCTCCCGACGACATTGAAAAGATGAGCGGCGACAAGAAACTGATCCGATCAACGACGAGAGATATTGACTTTTTTATTGCAGAAGCGCCGTTAATGCCGTCTATAGGGAAGAGCTTCGGGCCAATTCTAGGCCCCAAAGGTAAGATGCCCGACCCTGTACCGTCAAGCGCCGATCCCGCCCCCCTCATCAATCGGCTGAGACGAACGGTTAAGGTGCGCTCAAAAGATAAACCGACGTTCCACGCGTTGATCGGAAATCTGAGCATGAGCCCCGAAGACATCGCAACCAACGTCGAAGCGCTCCTCAATACCGTCGAGTCGCGACTCGAGAACGGCAAGCAAAACATTGCCTCGGTCTTTGTCAAAACGACCATGGGCCCCGCAGTGAGGGTGATGTGAAATGGCGGCAATTGCAAACGTTCACCGACCGGTTTGGAAAGACGACGAGATCACCAACATTAAAGCCGAGGTCCAAGCGCACGAAGTCACGGCGATTGTTAGTATTCAGGGGATCCCTGCACGTCAATTTCAGAGCATCAGGGCCGAGCTTCGCGACGTCGCGAAAATACGGGTCACCAGAAATTCCCTGATCCACCGTGCGCTTGCGGAGGTTGGCGAGACGACGCTTCAATTGTTCGAAAACGTTGAGGGGCAAACCGCATTAATCTTCACCGATCTCAATCCGTTCAAGCTGTTTAAACTGCTCGAGAACAGCAGAACCCCGGCGCCGGCCAAAGCGGGTGATAGGGCGCCTAACGATATAATCATAAAGAAGGGTCCCACGTCGTTTAGACCGGGGCCCATAGTCGGAGATCTTCAAAACGTTGGGATACCGGCAGCAATTGAAAAGGGTAAAATCGTAATACGCGAGACAAAAACGGTCGCTAAGGAGGGCGAAGCGATAAGCGCGCGGCTGGCCGAAGTACTCCAGCGATTTGAAATCTACCCGATGGAAGTCGGCTTATATCTTCGAGCGGCGTACGACGGCGACGTGCTCTACGTCCCCGAAAACCTCTACATCGATGAGCAGGCGTACTTTAATCAATTCGTTTTGGCCGTGTCAAAGGCGCTGAATTTGTCAATTAACACAGCATACCCAACGTCTCTAACAGCCGCCACGCTGCTTCAAAAAGCCTCATTTGAAGCAATGAATCTCGGGGTCAATGCTGAGATCTTTGAGCCCGAGGTGCTGAAAGTTCTGCTCTCGAAGGCGCAAGCAGCAGCGCTAACGCTTGTTCACAAGCTTCCAAACGAAGCGCTAGATGATGCGCTCATCGCACTAAAGAACGCACAAGCGACGGCACCCGAATCGAATAAAGAAGAGGCAGCGCCGCAAAAGAAAGAGGAAACGTCAGAAGAGAAGGAGGAGGAGAACGAGGAGAAGGGATCCGAATCCGGTATGGAAGGTCTCGGAGCGTTATTTGGATAATTTTGAGACCGCAACACAGCAAAGGTGATAGCGAATGGAATACGTATATGCAGCACTAATTTTGAACGCGACAGGCAAAGAAGTTACTGAAGAGGGCGTTACGAGCGTCCTCAACGCAGCAGGCGCGACAGTCAACGAGGTGAGGGCAAAGGCACTCATCGCGGCGCTCGAAGGCATCGATATCGAGGAGGCTATATCCACAGCGGCATTTGCAGGAGCGCCCGCAGCAGCTGCACCGGTGGCCCCAGCGCCCGCCGAGAAGAAAGAAGAAGCAGAAGCAGAAGAGGAGAAGGAGAAGGAGAAAGAGGAGGAAGAAGAAACGGGCATGGAAGGACTAGGGGCCCTGTTTGGGTAGTCCTTTTTCCCCTTTGCGACGCCACCAGGAGTTGTGCTCGACTCGATTCATCGCGTTTTTGGACCTGCTCCTGAACTGAGGCGTTAGCGTTCTGGCCAGTGTGGCTCGCACTGCCGGAAGTACGCGAACGCAACAGAGTGTCACGGAGTACGACGAGCACGTAAAGCGGGTCATCGTAATCGTCCGTTTCAGATCTTAAAGTGATGGCAGCTTTCGCGTAAGCTCTAGACAGTTCTGTGGTGCATTTCCGTGGGCATCATTGTTCCAATAGCCGAAGACATCTGCTTTTTTTGAGATCTCGCAGATTCGGCGCGCCCAGTAGTCTATTTCTCTCGGCGAGTAACTATCGAGTGCGAGCGTGCCACCTAATGTAAACGAAATCCGAAAAACATTCCACATTGCTATCGAATTGTGCACCCAACATCATCAGCGTCAGCTTTCGGCAGTCGCGAAACGGTTGAAAAACCTCGTCGCCAAGCCACGAGTTGTGGCGAAACTCAAAGGAAAACGGTATTCAGGAAGAATGGAAAGAAACTCATCAAAACGTTCCAGATCCTTTCTAAACGTCGCTGAGAGCCCTAT
The DNA here is from genome assembly GCA_003139855.1 of Candidatus Methanoflorens stordalenmirensis. Taxonomy (GTDB): domain Archaea; phylum Halobacteriota; class Bog-38; order Methanoflorentales; family Methanoflorentaceae; genus Methanoflorens; species Methanoflorens stordalenmirensis. Next base: position 40,121 of record PLGY01000062.1, on the reverse strand, counting down.
GAGACACGGACCAAGTTTATCCTCGAGCACTGAACAAGTCTTCAAAAAGTCGCGGAGAGGTCTACGCACGTCGTGTAGCCGTTTATATGCGTGATATGGCGGTTCATTTTTATGGAGAACTTGAAGTAGTCAGGCGTCGCGGCGTACCAGTTCCTCAACTGAGCCTCCTTTGGAAACTGATAAAACGTCGAATTGACTTCAACAGAGTGAAAGAATCAGGCGTATTGCTCCAAGTAGTTGCGAGGCGCGTTATAAAAGACGCCTCGCCAATGATCGTAATGCCATCCGCTGCAGCCCAGATAGATCTTGTACGTTTCTTTACCCTCGCTAGTACTCGGGAGTCACAGGACAACATGGGGTCTTATCGCACGGATAAAAGAATTGCTAAGGTTTAACTAATGAAGGGGCTATAGGAGTGCAAAGATGGGATTGAAAGACGCAGACGAAAAAATTATTACCGAAGCACTCGGTCGCCGGCCCAATGAAGTAGAGAGTGCAATATTCGAAAATCTGTGGTCAGAGCACTGCGCCTACCGGACAAGCAAGCCACTCCTGCAGACAATGCCCACAAGCGGCGACATCGTTATTGTAGGCCCCGGAGACGATGCTGCCATCATAAAGCTAAACGATCACCTGACGCTTGCCATCGCGATGGAGAGCCACAATCATCCATCGTACGTTGATCCGTACGACGGGGCTGCAACCGGCGTCGGCGGCATCGTACGTGATGTCATTTCAATGGGGGCCAAGCCGATTGCTCTGATGGATTGCCTCTATTTTGGCAGCTTAGAGAATGAAAAAAACCGCTATCTATTCGAGCACGTTGTTCAAGGAATCGGCGATTACGGCAACTGCATAGGTGTGCCTGTGGTCAATGGTGAGGTCCTGTTTCATCCGAGTTACGATGGAAATCCGCTCGTCAACGTGGTCTGCATTGGACTAGGCCAGCATGATACGCTCGTTACCGGGCGCGTAAAAAAACCTGGCAGCAAAATTGTCCTCATGGGGTCTGCTACTGGCCGAGACGGTCTTGGCGGCGCATCCTTCGCCTCGAGAGATCTTAGTGAAGAATCTGAAGCGTCTGATAGGCCTTCCGTCCAGATCGGCGACCCGTACACTGAAAAACTCCTCATCGATGCAACACTCGAAGCAGTCGCCACAGGCTATGTTTTCGCGTGCCGCGATTTAGGGGCCGCAGGGTTGTCAGGGGCCTCAGCTGAAATGTGTTCAACGTTTGGAGGGCGAATTATGCTCGATGCTGTTCCTTTGCGCGAAGCTGGGATGACACCGACGGAAATGATGGTCTCCGAGTCGCAGGAGCGAATGGTTCTCGAGGTCCCGCCGGAGCACGTTCAGGAAATACTAGCTATTGCCGGCAAGTATGACTTAAATAGCGCCGTAATCGGTGAGGTAATCGACGAACCTCGGTACGTCGTAGAGTTCCACGGAAAGGTAGTCGCCGACATACCGATTAAGTTACTCACCGAAGATGTGCCATTATGCACACCTGAACGCCCAAAGGCGCAGTCGAACCTTGAACAGTCACTAGCTCCAGATCTACCACTCAAAGAGAGGGCCCTTCGCGTGCTTTCGTCTCCAAACGTCGCGACGAAAGAGTGGGTGTATCGACAATACGACCACGAAGTGCAAACGCGGACTATCGTCAAGCCAGGCAACGGGGCGGCAGTTCTCTCGATCGACGCCCGGCGAGGCATAGCGCTGTCCTCAGGCTGCAATGCTACACAAGTCGCCAAGGATCAATTTCAAGGCGCAGCAGCCACCGTTTTTGAAAATGCAATGAATTTGGCGGTGAAAGGGGCGAGGCCTATCGCATTTGTCAATTGCCTCAACTTCGGCAACCCCGAAAATGCGGACGTCTTTTCCCAGCTTGAACAAGCGGTGGGGGGACTCTCTCACGCTGCTCGCATTCTCGGCATACCAATCGTCGGCGGGAATGTTTCGCTCTACAACGAAAGTGAAGAGTTCCACACAGCGATTATCCCCACTCCGTCAATCGGAATGGTGGGAATTGTCGACGACATCTCCACCGTCCCACCAGCAGTTTTCCAAGAAAAGGGAGATATCACAATGATGATCGGCGAAACGTATGCGGAATACGGCGGGTCGGAGTATGCTGAAATCTTTGAGATTGGAGGTGCCGTCGCACAACCCCGCGAAACGATTAAAACGACTATCGACGCATTGGTGGAAGTTGTCGGGACGGGAAAGATCACAGCCGCCAGCGATATCTCCAGAGGAGGCCTTATAGCTGCGCTCGGAAAAATGTGCAAACACGTCGGCGCCGAAGTGGATTTATCTCCCTGTTTGGACGATGAGAACGAATTGTTTTCGGAGAGCGCCGGCAGAGCGATTCTTACAGTAACCCCTAGAAGCCTCGACTCCGTTTCAGCCGCTCTTGAGGCTCATGACGTCGCGTTTGCCGCGATTGGAACCGTCGGCGGAGGAGCACTCTCGATCACAGTAGGTGACAGTCAACTGACGCTGTCATTAGAGACCATCGAGAGAAGCCTCACCACCCTTAGCGAAAGCATGATCGCTTAGATGAGCGCGGCAGCGTCAAAGCAAATGTTGAGCGTGAACCTTGTATACGGGACGTACGGCGAGAGCGGCATCCTCACCAGCATCAAGAACACGCAGAAGATGTTGAGACTACTCGAATCGGAAGGCGTCCGATTCTACCAAAACTCAATAAGGATATGTGACGTCATGCACGCCCACACATTCGGGCCTATCGCTCTTTTGTTAGCGCTTTTACATAAGGCGCGTCACAAAGCAGTGATAATACACACCCATACGACGCCACAAGACGTCGCTAACAGTTACTTTGGCGCCAATTTCATCAGCGCCTGTCTAAAAGGATACCTGGGCTTCTTCTACAATCTTGCAGATGTTTGCATAGCGCCTTCCGCGTACACGAAAGAGGTCTTAAAAAGCACGCTCAACATCAAGCGGAGAATCGCGGTTCTCAGCAATGGGATTGATTTGAGCTTGTACGAGTGCGATGAAAAACGCGCTGCGAAGTTTAAAGCGGAGCATGCTTTGAATGACCGCCCATTGGTTCTCTCAATTGGTCTGGTTTTTGTGCGAAAAGGTATCAGTGACTTCGTAGACGCCGCCAAGAAGCTGCCGCGTTTCCGGTTCGTATGGGTGGGAAGAATCCTGACGTGGCCATTCTTGCCCAAAGCGGCTAAAAATGTGCTCGAAGCGGCCCCCGAAAACGTGCTGTTCACGGGCCGAGTGAACAGCATTTGCGAGGCCCTGAGTGCAGCGGACGTGTTCGTTTTTCCCAGCTACGAAGAGAATCAAGGGATTGCCGCTCTTGAGGCAGCTGCTTGCGGTGTGCCCCTTATCTTGCGAGACCTGCCCGCGTACAGCGATTTTATCGACGGGCACAACTGCGTCAAATTCACGACAGCCAAAGAATTCAGGAGCGCGATCAACGAGGTTATCACAAATCAGGCGAGGGCAACAAGGCTCGGAGAGAACGCACGAAAAACCGTTCAGAACCACGACGTCCATGTCGTAAGCAAAAAGTTACTTCAGATCTACCTCGCCGCAAAACGGGACTAATTCTGCATACTTTTGGAGTGCAGCGCCAAAAGGAAAGCTATATAGACCAAATACCTAGTACTAATCGTGTTAAAAAAGCAGAGGAATCCAAATTGCACGTAGGCGAAGCTTTGATCGGCACCGGTCCTGAACTGGCCCACATTGACCTCTTGGTTGGGGATAAGAATGGCCCAGTGGGGCAAGCATTTGCTAGCGGATTGACACATCTTTCTCAGGGGCATACCCCCCTTCTGGCTGTAATTAGACCTAATTTGCTCACAAAGCCTGCAACGCTCATCGTCCCCAAAGTGACGATACAAGACTTAGAACAAGCAGCGCGGGTCTTCGGCCCGGCTCAAGCCGCGGTTGCGAAAGCAGTCGCAGACGCCGTAGAAGATGGGGTCGTTGCAAAGGAAGTGTGTGAGCAGTGCGTACTAGTCATATCCGTATACGTTCACCCCGACGCAAGAGACTACGAGAAGATTTACCGCTACAACTACGGCGCTACGAAACTAGCGCTGAGAAGAGCTTTGAGCGACTTTCCATCTGTGGACAAGGTTCTGTATGAAAAAGACCGATCGCTCCACCCCGTTATGGGATTCAAAGTTACTCGGCTTTGGGATCCGCCGTACCTTCAAGTCGCATTCGACTTAACAGAGTTGAGTTCTGTGCTCACCGTTTTGGACCAGCTTCCGAAAAGCGACCATATCATCCTTGAAGCGGGCACACCTCTTATCAAACGCTATGGATTGGGAGTCATTCGAGAGATGCGAAAGGCGCGGCCGAGCGCCTTCATCGTAGCCGACCTCAAAACTCTCGATACCGGAAACCTCGAAGCGCGTTTGGCTGCAGACGAGGCGGCTGACGCCGTTGTGGTCTCTGGACTAGCCTCCACGTCAACCATAGACAAAGCAATCGAAGAGGCAAATAAGACCGGGATCTACGTTATTGTTGACATGTTGAACGTTGATAGGCCGGAAAGCGTCCTAGCGGCGCTCAAAAATAAGCCAGATATCGTAGAACTCCACAGGGCAATCGACACCGAGGACTTAGCACACGGGTGGGGGAACATCTCTCACGTAACGAAGTACACCAAGCTCGTTGCAGTGGCGGGGGGGATACGACAAGGTAATATCGAGGAGGCGCTAAAGTCGGGCGCCAACATCCTGGTCGTAGGCCGCGCTATTACAGCTGCGCGAGATGTAGAAGGCGCTGCGCGAGTGTTTCTCGAAGGACTGAAACAGAGCGATATCGATCAGTACCGGGTAAAGACTGACTTCTAGGCTAAGCAACGCCGCATTTGTCACTAAGCCCGGATCTGAACGTCAATTGGCCAGGTTCGGGTCTTTTCAGATCATTCAGACGTAAGAGGAGCTCAAATGTGCACCCTCTAAGAATGCTGCTCGCCCAAGGTCTATTTACATGTAGCCCCGCGATAAACATGTTGACTCAAAGAATATAGAGGTGCGTGCATGAAACCGTTAATCGTGATTAATTTCAAGACATATGCCGAAAGCACAGGAGCTAATGCTGTCAGACTCGCAACTGCGGCGAGCAAAGTCGCAGAGGACTCAGGCGTTACTATGGTCGTCGTCCCACAAGCCGCAGACATCTTTCAAGTAGCCCGCGAAGTGGACATTCCGGTCTACGCGCAGCATATCGATGGAATTCAATTCGGGGGCTACACGGGACACATACTGCCTGAAGCTCTCGCGGAGGCCGGGGCCCGCGGTACACTCATAAACCACTCGGAGAGGCGCCTTGAGTTGGCCGAGATTGACGCTGCGAATCAGGCCGCGAAGAGGGCCAATTTGGCGACCATAATCTGTACCAACAACGTCTCGACGACAAAGGCGGCTGCTTCACTCTGTCCCGATTTCGTAGCGATTGAGCCTCCCGAATTGATTGGCTCGGGTATTCCTGTATCAAAAGCGAATCCCGAAGTGGTAACGGGAGCGGTTGCCGCTGCGATGGGCGTGAAAGTGCTGTGTGGTGCAGGTATCTCGAAAGGTGAAGACGTAAAGGCCGCAATCGAACTTGGAACGCAAGGCGTGCTTCTCGCTTCTGGCGTAACCAAGGCCGCCGATCCAGAGGCTGCTCTACGAGGTCTAGTTGCCTTTGTCTAATCAAGAACCGAAAAAGGCTGAGATCGATCTTTGGAAAAGCCTTATGAGGCCACCACGGAAGAGCTCCAAGGTGAAAACGTGGTCAGAAGCGGACCTAATTCTCCTATTTCGGAACACCCCGACTCCGATAATAGCGGACGCCATGGATGGGCGCAATGTGTTGAGTTGTCTTAAGCCCGTTTTGTCGCACGTAGCCATCGTAGGGCCTGCTGTTACCGTTAAAACGAATCCGACCGACTGGGGCACCGTAGTCAGTGCTATAGACGTGGCTTCCACAGGCGACGTGCTGTTCATTGACGGTTCCGGTTCCAATTTCGCGGTATGGGGCGGCCTAACGTCTCGAGCAGCGCAACGGCGTGGACTTGCCGGTACAACTGTATACGGAAGCTGTCGAGATATTGCGACCATAGATGCACTTCAGTATCCCGTGTGGGCAAAAGAGATAACTCCGCGCGCCGGAAGGCCGCTAAACAAAGGAGAGGTGAATGTTTCGCTCGTCGTTAATGGTTTTTCAATACGACCGCGTGATCTGGTGAAAGCCGATGCGCACGGAGTCGTCATAATCCCATCGACTGACAGTGCAGCCGTCGCAGACAGCGTCTTGCAGGTAATTCGCAGAGAGCGCCTAATAGAAACCGGACTAAAGAAGGGAAGAAGCTTTAGTGAACTGCTAGAGGATTTTTCGTCCTAATACGGCTTTATATAGCATTAGCTCCCAAAAAAAAGCAATGGCCGCGAATGAGCTTGCTGGCGTCTTCTTACACAAAATGCCCTCGTCACTGCTGCTCACGATCAGAACGTACGATCGAACTTACGTGTCCGTTCTGGCCAAGGAATGCAACTGCACGTACCCGCACGCCGTCAAAACGCTTGGGGGCATGGAGAAGCTTGGCTTGTTACGATCAGAGAAAGTCGGCAGGGTCAAATACGTGGAACTCACCGATCACGGCAGAATTGTCGCCGATTCACTCAATGAGCTGGTGCTTAGCCTCGGCGTTAACGAAGCGCCGATGAAGAACGACGCGGGGCACATAAATCAAAAGATTAACAACGTAATCCGTAAAGTCGAAGCGATTCAAAAAGATCTTGATGCAGGAAACAATATTAGCCGAGATGAGGCTATTCACTTTAACAGAAGACTCGGGCCTTATTATCGCGAACTCAACTCGATCCGGCTTCTTTTGGAAACACAACCACACAGCCCTCTTCGTACGAAAGTTGACTCGCTGGGAAGAACGCTTAACAAGGTAAAAAGAGAAATCGAGATGAAACGGATGCCACAAGCGACCACTACCTAACAGGATAAAAGTCTTTCACGCGTGTCGTGTCTTCTAGAAATGGCGTGGAAGCTTCATACAGAACCGTGTCCGTGCTTGCGACGATGGTATGCTTTTCGTAAGGTTTTATGTGGATCGTGTCTCCCACTTCGAAGTACTCTCTACGATCGTCAAATTCAATATAGCCGGCGCCCCGCACGATGAGCATGGTCTCGTCTTTGTTTTTATGGTAGTGATATGACGATTGGTAACCTTCGCGAATATATAGCTCTTTGAGCAAGTAGAGCTCAGTAATTATCTGAACCTTCTCATATCCCCACGGCTTTGCCGTTTTATTGTGAAACTCTGCGAGAATCCTTTTTTTCCCGTCTTCAGTGTAAAAAGTACCCCAGAAGTTCGCCTCTTCGTACACGTCAAGCTGCCCGAGATCCTCCAGCAGGGGGAGCACCTCTTCTAGTTCGTCTCCGAGCACAAATTGACCGAAATCATACCCTTTTCGGACACAGAAGATCCCGCCATAAACCGCACGAGACTCCCAGTCAAACAAAGCTCCAGACACCCGGTTAGTGGTGCCGTGCGACTCTGCGCCGGTAGCAGCATAGATGAGTACAGGTGCCGTCGTGTGACTGAACTTCATAATCATCTTTTTTAAGTTGATGTCAGTAACAATGCCGCAATCTATAACGAGGACATCGTCATCCATCTTGCCGAGTGCGGATGCAATGTTTTTGAACGTCCTGGTGGTCTGCTCGTAGCTGAGTTTGACGCCTTTGCGCTCGCTTCCGAGTGCATCCTGCAACGAGGAAAAAGAAACGCTGGTCAGAAGAACTGCTTCGCGTAGTCCAACAGTGGCGAGCTCGAGCAGCAGCTTGTCGATTACCGCAAATCCCTCTTTCAAAGAAATTAGCGCGTTTGAGCTACCCTCGGAGACGCTTTGCTTTTTTCCGTAACCGTCACACAAGATCAGTGCTTTCATAACAATCCCACTAGAATGATGGGCAATGATGTATATGGCTTTTTTTGGCGGCCTCAGGCTTTTGCGCCCCGCTTCTTTTAGTAGCTAACCGAAATTTTATTAAGGAGCTGCCTAAATACGCACTGTGAGCGTAAAAATGGCGTCTGCACTCCGTCATTTGTCATGGAGAAACGGTAAATGAACATAGTCATGGTAACAAGCTGGTCGCCGCGACACTGCGGCATCGCTACCTACAGCTCGGAACTCGTCGGCGCCTTGCGAAAGAATGGCCACCACGTAGACATAATTTGTCACACAGACGAGGACTATGGCGGACATCGCGAAGAGGGCGTTTATCCCGTTATCGACACTAACGACCCCGGATGGGACGAGAAAGTTCATGCTACATTGGAGCAAATCAAGCCGGATGTGGTCCATATTCAGCACGAGTATGGACTTTATTTAACGCACGGCGACTACGGAGGCCGAATCCTTCCGCTCCTTTTTCGACTTAAGTTGGAGAAGACCCCCTCCGTGATGACCTATCACTCCATTTATACATCTCTTGATCGCCCCGAGGCGATATTTACGGACGTTAGTCTGCGACTGCTAGACTCTGCAATCGTCCACGCCGAAGTTCAAAAGCTATTTCTGCCCTACAATCTTGACTGGATCCCGCACAACGTGCACGTCATATCGCACGGCGCCAAAGAAGTCGTACCCGATCCTCTTGCAAAAGAACGCTTCGGTCTTGCTGGCAAGAAGGTCGCACTTTGTATAGGATGGTTTGAACCAAACAAACGGTTCGAGGACGTAATCGAGATTTGGCCGGAAGTCATTCGCGAAGCGGGCACGGCTGCGATACTACTGATCGCCGGCGACGCTCGACCAGGTTCGATTACAGGAATCAAGTACAAAGAACAATTACTGCGCAAAATTGAAGAGTCCCCCGCAAAAGACAACATCAAGACGATACTAGGCGCTTTTGACCCTGATACCTATGATAGCATTATTTCGGCATCAGATTTCGTCGTCCTCCCTTACAAGCACGCATCACAAAGCGGCAATCTCGCACACTCTTTTGCACTCAACAAACCCGCAATCGTCTCGTCACTTGAGGGCCTGAAGGCAGAGATTGAGGCGAGTGGTGCGGGAATAGCAGTCCCAGTAGACGATCTTGACGAACTGCGAAAAGCCATCACAATACTGCTAACAAGCGACTTAATGCTCGAAACGTACAGCGAACACGCAAAAGGCTATGTGGCAAACCATATCGTCTGGGAGAACGTCGCTCGGAAGCACACGCTAGTTTACGAGAACGCAATTGACCGCGTGACGTACGGTACAAAGGTGCGAGTCAATCAGACTATCTAGACCGTTTCTCAGGTTACGGCGCAGAAGAAAGGCTGGCAGATCCAACTCGCAAGTTTTGGGAGGCACCAATCGAATTGGTCAACGTCAAAGAGTACATTTCCGCTCCAGTTATCCCTTTACACCCAAATGCCACGGTTGCTGAAGCGTTGGCTCTCATTGCAAAAACCGGCCACCAAGGTTTTCCCGTCGTCTCAGATGGGAAACTAGTAGGCATGGTCACAAGCGCGGATCTCGTTCTGGCGAAACACCGTCAGAAAATTGCGGAGCTTATGACGACGAACCCGGTGTCCGCAAGACCGGATGATGATATTGTCAGCGTTGCCGGCGTGATGGCTTACAACCACATTCACCATCTGCCCATCATCGAAGGTGAGCGCGTCATCGGAATCGTCACAGCCACGGACATGCTGCGCGCGAGCATCGAGAACATCATTTCTGAGAATGTTGAGCGTATTTTCACGTTTTTTCAAACGCTGCACCCGGGTGTCAGGATAGGACATACGCGAGTGGGGGTTGAATCTCTGATCCCAACTCAAAAACTCTTAGATCCCGGAGAGCTGCTGCTGCGAGAACAGCAGTTCGAACGAGGTGTGGTGTACCCCATTGTAGTAGCAAAAAAGGGTCGCTGCTACCACATCGTCGATGGGCATCACCGCGCATTTCTCGCTCACAAGCGTGGAATGAAAGAGATCCCAGCTTTCTACATAGAAGGGGACCTAGGCATCGTGAAATCGTCTGAAAAGCTCGGATTAAAATCCTTAGACGACATGATTGTCATCACTAGGGAGTAACCTATCCAAAGTACTCTTTCAAGTCAGACGCCACTTTTTCTGGCATAGACTCGACGATTACTTCTTCGTGAAGCCGTTCCATGTAGCCTGCGTCATTGTTGTAGTAGCTTTGGGGGTATGGCCGTGCGATAATCCTGACGATAAGCCTGAAGCTCTCGTCTTCACTTGACGCCGAAAATGTGCTCAGATTGAAGCTGTGAACGCCGTACAAGGTATAAGCTGTAAAAACCCGTTTGAGTCCCTTGCTCAAGTCTGAGATACTGATGTCGTCAAGGCCGTACAGCGATGAGACATCGTGGAATACCCCACATATTTCATCATTGCCGAGGGGCACATAGCTAGTTATCCAGGAAACGCCTCCAATCTCTCCTAGAAACCGTTCACCTTCTGCTTTTTCAATTTCAAGCAGATGCATCCAATAATTCTCTTTTTGTTTCGCATAATATCTTTTGCAGGCGGATAGGTACAACCAAGCGAGGTTAGTTGGCCGCTCGTCTACAGTGAGTTGGACGTGAGAATGAATCACGCTCGCACCAGCAGGCGGCAAGAAATTCCAACTAAAAATTGGATACACGGCTTTCTGGTCCTTTGATCTGACGCAGTCGAAGTACTTGACGCTTGCTTTGACTGTATCCTGTATCTGCTTTAAGGTGAACTCATCAATCCCAAGGAAATGCTCCCGTGAGACCGTCGCGACCGCGTGATACTTCGCAAAAGGGAATAGATTGGGGAATACGGTCGTCTCTCCCACTTTGATTCTGCCTTCGGGCACTAGATTCGACGGGAACATTGGCGTCGCCGTCTTAATGTTAGCGGGACAGAAGTAGCAGTTCTTCGCAGAGAGCTCAATCAACTCAGAGTATCCCATGCCGGTTTGTGCTTGTTTCTTTCTCTCAGATCGCTTGACGTTAATTCGACACGCGCGGCCGGTGAGAAGCTCTTTTCGGTACTCAATTTCTTGCGTCTCTAAGTTAAAATCCTCGGTCGGATTCCGCAGCTCTGACTCGATCGACCGCTTAGAGAATAGGTCTCGCAGATTGATGACCTCCGTACGTTTTGATGCTCATACCTCGGCTTGTCAACAATTAACGCTTGTAAGCTTGGCAAGCATATAAACCTTTTTAAGCGATTGCCACCGCGACATTTTTGGTGGCTTGTTCTATCCGTCTCGGACACCCGATTGCTTTGCAGTGTGGGGCTCGAACGAAGCCGTCCGCAGCGGTCGTATCTTGCGTTTTCAAAGCTTTGCACTCTCACCACGACAGTAAGCAGAGCGCTCGGCAATTAGGCTTGACCGCCACAGGGGCGTTGTTACCTAGCATCGGGATCACTATAAAGCATTACAGTTAAGAACTGGCACTTCATACTCGGACTTCAGAGCGAGCTAACTCGCGACGCGGCTGCGGTGCCCGACTGCTGCAGGTAGCACATCCAGAGAACAATGAGTGCAAGACGAAAAAAGTCAGCAACGGTACGCACGCGACTTTGGCAGAAAGAATGGTAGGTGCGCAACATGGAGTTTGATTTGACAGCTCATCTTAAGTTCAGTGACGATCTCCCATTAGAAGCGCATCCCGAACTACAGAAAGCGGTTGACGATGCTAACAACGCCCTTTTCATCAAAGGCGTGCCGCGTGACTCGATCAATGAAGCAGCGAGAATAGTCGAATGGCACGCGCACGGCAACGAGCTGTGCGTTAGAATCGTCAGCGGCAGGTACACCCGCGCGCACGATGCGCTCTTACGCTTTAAAAAAGCCCTAGGGGCGACTATGGGAACGAAATATCGGATCGGAGTCAGAGGGTATGAGATCAATGAGTTCACCATAAAGATCGAGGTTGAAACGCCTGTGCGTATTGAACTGCCGTTTGTGAAACAGGCATCACACGAAGATAAACTGCTAACGTTGCAACTCGCGGTCGGCGAACAAGAGATCGAGAAAAAAATCCCGGACCGCATAGTGAATCTCATCGAGGAGAAGATAAAGCAGCGACTCTACGGGACGAAGGCTGAGAACTGGGATCTGATCTGGGAAAGTCCACAAAAAGACAGTCACTTTCGGCGCGACCCAACTCTTGAACTGCAGGAGCGCCAGTGGATTAAGCACGGCGTGAGCCGGGGGCAATGGATATTCGGGCCTGAAGTGACAAAAGTCTTCAACACGTTTGAGGAAATCATCGAAAAGGAAATATTGGCGCGACTCGGCTATGCTGAGATGATATTTCCAAAAATGGTTCCTTGGGAGGTCTGGAAACGTTCTGGACATGCACGCGGCATCTATCCGGAAATTTACTACGTTTCCAGTCCTAAAACACGCGACCCTGAATACTGGGAAGATGTTATAGACTACTACAAAGTTACGAATGAGATTCCAGTGGAGCTTATCAGACAGAAGATTGGCGACCCCATCGGGGGCATGTGCTACGCGCAGTGTCCGTCGTTTTGGCCATTTTTGCAGGGCGAAACGATTTCCCTAGAGTCGCTTCCGATTAAGGTGTTTGATCGATCTGGCACGTCACATCGCTACGAAAGCGGTGGCATCCACGGTATAGAACGGGTCGATGAGTTTCATCGAATTGAAATCGTCTGGGTCGGCAGCCCTAAACAAGTCAACGAAGAAGCACACAAACTTGAGAAGCGCTACGCGCGCATTTTTAACGATATATTGGATCTCGAATGGAGAATGGCGCGTGTTACGCCATGGTTTATGGCGCAAGAAGGACTCATTGAAACTTCGGGTGACCGTTCGGCAGGCACGACCGACTATGAAGCATACTTGCCGTACCGGGGTGAGCGAACGGACAGCCAATGGCTTGAGTTTCAAAATGTAAGTATAAACGGAGACAAATATCCGCGCGGTTTCAACGTAAAAACCCAAAAAGGAGAACTGTGGTCCGGGTGCTCAGGCATCGGCTTGGAAAGGTGGGCCGCCGCATTTTTTGCGCAAAAAGGCTTAGATATCGAATCATGGCCACAGAAATTTGCAAAGCGGATCAAGGAGCTGCCCGAAGGGATCANNTGAAGTTATTGAGTGTCCTGCAGGTTGTGCAAGGAGTTTTTGGATGGCGAGAAGACAGACAAGGAAGAAAGCTGAAGGCTGGAAAGCAAAGAGATGGTTCGACGTCGTGACGCCTGAGATCTTTGGCAACACGAGCATCGGGACCACCCCTGCCGACGATTCTTTGAAACTGGTTGGAAGAGTCATGGATACGACCCTCGGCGAACTCACGAATGACATGGGAAAGCAAAACGTAAAAATGCACTTCAAGATCGACGAAGTAAGTGGTGAGTCCGCACATACTAGGTTCACAGGGCACGAACTAACGCGTGATTACCTTAGAAGCCTAGTGAAAAGGCGTACAAGTCTTGTTGAGTCAAATATCGTTGTAACAACAAAAGACGGCTATAAGATCCACCTCAAGCCAATGTCGTTTACGATAAAACGGGCAGGATCTTCTCAAATTAAAGCGATCCGTGAGATCATGAACGGTATCCTGCGCCAACGCGGAAAAGAACTTAATTATGAACCGTTCATCCACGAAGTCGTTCTCGGAAAGCTCGCAAGTGACATCTACAAACAAGCGAAGATTATCTACCCGTTACGGCGCGTGGAAATCGGCAAAACGAAGATATTAGCCGAACCTTAAGCATAGTGTTTTCAGGGACGGCTACAAGTTTTTGCGACATGAACGTTGCTACGAAAATTTTGCTCGTCGTGCTCGACGGCGCTGCCGACCGTCCGACGGTCAATAGAAAGACGCCTTTAATGGCCGCTAACCTTCCGTTCTTCGATCAATTAGCACGCGAAGGGATCGTAGGAATCATGGACGTCATAGCACCCGGCACGCCTCCGGGCTCTGACACGGCGCATCTCTCATTGCTTGGTTACTCGCCGAAAAAAGTGTACACCGGTCGCGGGCCGTTCGAGGCAGCAGGAGTCGGAATTGACGTCAAACCCGGCGACATTGCCTTCCGCGGAAATTTTGCCACGGTCAAAGATGGCACAGTCATCGACCGACGCGCGGGTCGTATCAACGATACCCACCGGCTGGCAGAAGCTATCAGGGAGCAAGTTCACCTTGATTGCGAGTTCATTTTTAAAGAGTCAGCAGGGCATAGAGCGGCCCTTGTTCTGCGAGGGGAAAACCTCAGTCCGAGCATTACGCCGACTGACCCCCATCACATCGGGGCGCTGTTGCCGTCACAACCTACCACTACCGGCCCTTCGCCACAAAAAACAGCAAAGCTCGTTAATGATTTCACTCGCCAAGTGCGTGCGATCCTGAGTGATCATCCGGTGAATAAAAAACGGAGCGAAGCGGGCGAGCTTCCAGCAAACGCAATCCTGCTTCGCGGAGCAGGCGTCGTCCCGCACCTGATCCCATTTGAAGAACGCACGGGTCTTAATGCCGCTGTGATCGCGGCGACCGCATTGGTGATCGGGATTGGCAAACTCACTGGCATGGAATACGTGCCGACTACAGGAGCAACAGGGCACATTGACTCAAATATCGACGCAAAAGTGAAGAACGTCAATAGGGCATTGAAGACACACGCGTTTGTACTGCTCAACATAAAAGGCGCAGATGAAGCCGGCCATGATGGTGATTTCAATACCAAAGCGCAATTCTTGACTCGAGTCGATGCCGCGATGTCAGAGCTCGCAATCGATGAATCTACACTTGTCGTCATTACTGCAGATCATACAACGCCGGTCAGCCTCAGAGAACACTCGGGGGACCCAGTTCCGTTCCTGATACACGGAAAAGGAGTTCGAACTGATGAGATTAACGTATTTGACGAGTTTTTTGCAGCCCTGGGAGGCATGAATCGTATCCGCGGGGTTGACTTGGTTCCAGTGCTGACAGATCTCTTAGGCAAAGGCCAGAAATTCGGTGCGTGACGTTCATCAAAAAACACGCAGTTGCGTTTCGAGAGCGCACCACTTGACGGATTGGTCTATCACCACACCTCTTCGTGGCGTGGCATCACACTTTCAATACTCAATGGTCGACGACAAAAAANNCTAAAGCAAGAGCGCCAAAAGGCGATTGTCGAAAACTGTGGAGCGAAAAATGTCAGTTCATCCGATTGAATTCCGTTACGGCACCTATGAGATGAAAGCAATATGGAGCCAAGAGCGTAAACTCCGCTATTTGCTCCGCGTGGAAGTCGCGCTTTCGAAAGCGGAAGCCGAACTCGGAGTTATACCTAAAGAGGCGGCGGACCAAATCGAAGAAGCTGCGGGAGAGATCACACTAACACGCGTGACAGAAATCGAAGAAGAAATTCATCACGACATGATGGCCGTCGTCGAGGCCATTGCCGAGAAAATTCACGCAGAAGCTGATTATGTACACTACGGGGCGACTTCCAATGATATCATTGACACCGCTCTGGCGTTACAGCTACACGATTCATGTAAAATCCTCAAGTCGAAACTCATTCGACTTAGAAACGTTTTGATAAATCTCGCTGACGAAAATAAGGAAAGAGTGTGCGCCGCCAGAACTCACGGACAAATTGCTGTGCCGACAACGTACGGTCTGCGGTTCGCCGTCTGGGCTATGGAAATACATCGGCATTTGCAACGGCTTTCTGAAACGCGCAGTCGGATCGAAGTTGGCCAGATGACGGGAGCGGTCGGCACCCAAGCGGCCTTTGGCAAGCAGGCTTTCGAGATTCAAGCGCGGACGTTGAAATTGTTAGGATTGCAATCCGTTGAAGTATCGACACAAGTCATACAACGGGATCGTCACGCGGAATACGTAATGCTGCTCGCTAATATCGCTACGTCCCTCGAGAAGATATTTACAGAAATCAGAACACTGCAACGAAGCGAAATAGCTGAAGTCTCTGAAGGGTTCGGCAAAGCACAAGTTGGATCCTCAACTATGCCGCACAAGCGAAATCCGATCAAGTCAGAACAAATCTGCGGCTTAGCCCGCGTCGTCCGATCGTTCGTTATGCCAGCACTCGAAAACAACACGCTCTGGGACGAGAGAGACCTCACAAATTCTTCCTGTGAGCGCATCATCTTTCCTGAAGCAACTATTCTGAGTGATCACATTGTGACGCTCTCGATCAACGTTTTAGGAAATCTGACGTTCAACGAGCAGAACATCAGACGCAATCTCAATCTTATGAAAGGACTGAACATGAGCGAGGCCGTGATGATGCACCTCGCAAAGAAGATCGGAAGACAACACGCGCACGAAATTATACGATCAGCAGCAATGAACGCCTACGAGAGCGGCGATGCCATTTCAGAAGCACTGCTCAAAGAGCCACTGCTCGCCGAACACCTCACGAAAGAACAACTCGAGTGGATGGTGCGTCCCGAGAACTACGTGGGGACGGCACCTCAACAAGTAGAGCGCGTCGTGACGCTTCTGAGGCAGGACGAGTGTCTGGAATAGTTGGAGCTGTTGGACCGAGAGCCTTCCAGGCTGTGCGGTCGATGCACCAAGTCCTCACGCACCGGGGAGACGTGCGCCGCTGTTCCCAAGGAAAATTGTCGAATGATATAGAATACGCCGTGAGTGCGTTGGGCGATGCGCAATTCAGTGCGAGTTCTGGCAGCAGTGGTCTGACAATAACAGTTTCAGACAGGTACCACTCAAGTTACGCCCAAGCGCGCATTGTTGACTCGCGCGTACTGCTGCTAGACAGGGACTGGATAGGCTCGCGCCCGTTATTCTACGGATCAAACCTGACTGGCTCGCTATGCGCATTCGCGTCTGAACGCAAAGCTCTGTGGTCCGTCGGAATCAACCGCGCCCAACGGGTCGACCCAGGAACTACGGTGGCGATTCACGGACCGCGCAGCATTACGTTTGGCACGAAAAATACCCTTCAGCAGTCAAGCAGGAACCACGCAACCTATAACGAATCGCGAGTGGTACACGACCTTAGCGAACTTCTTAAGTCCGTGATGAATGAACTCGCCGATGAACAAATGGGCGTCGCCTTCTCGGGCGGAGTCGACAGCTCCTTGCTCTGTGCGATCATGCAGAATAACGCGAACAACCTGTACTTCGCAGCAGGATTGCCCGAATCGCACGATCTGAAGAGCGCACAGCAGGCGGCCCGTCTGATGCGAATCGACCTCCAGGTCATTCCCCTTGACGCCTGCCACGTCGAAATGCTAATTCCTCGCGTTATTGAAACTGTCGAGAGTTGCAATCCGCTCGATCTCGCGATCGCCCTCCCTATGTACGTTCTTTCTGAGCAAACAAAAGCAGCGGGCTTGAACTCTATTCTGACCGGGCAAGGAGCAGATGAACTCTTTGCAGGCTATTCGAGATATGCAAGACTCGCCGCTACAAATCACAAAGGGCTGCGCGACGCGCTCGAAAGTGACGTGCTGAATATCGCGAGAGACAACCTCGAACGAGACAACTTGACGGCCGCGTCACACTCGATAGATGTCATTTTGCCGTATCTAGACCCGCGGGTAGTGAAGTTTGGATTGACGATTGACAGCACACTGAAACTCAACCGTGGAATCAACAAGTATATCTTGCGTAAAGTGGCTGAGCAGCTAATGCCTTACGAATTGGCGTACAGACCGAAAAAAGCACTCCAGTACGGGACAGGGATAAGTACAGTGTTGCGGAAACTCGCACGGAAAAACCTCCCTCGCGACAAGCGCAACAGTAAAGGCGCCGTAGGAATTTATTTGCGATCAGTAGCTGAAAAATGCGGTATCGCGGTGGCAGAATGATAACTAAGACAGACGTTGAACAAATAGCGTGGCTCGCGTGTATCGAGCTTGACGAAGAAGATATGCAAGCGTTCACGATTCAGTTCAATGCTATACTAGAGTACTTTGAAGAACTAGAAGACATTGAAGCGGAACTGATTGAAGAAGAAGAGCACAACGTGCTGCGTGCAGACGATGTTACGGCGAGCCTAACGCAACAAGAGGCTCTTGCAAACGCACCAAGAGTCGAAAACGGCTATTTCAGGGGCCCGCGGATACTATGAGCCACCGAGAGCACGTTGAAGAATCACTTGACGCTATCCGACGAAGCAAACTCAACGCATTTATCACTGTCGATTACGAAGGTGCGCGACGACAAGCTGAAGAAGCTGATGCAGGCGAACTTGATGGGCGGCTTGCAGGCATCCCCATCGCGATTAAAGACGCCATTTCAACCAAAGGGCTGCGAACCACGTGCGCCTCGAAGATGTTGGAAGATTACGTTCCCCCCTACGACGCGTTCGTTGTCAAGAAACTGCGCGAAGAAGGTGCTGTCATAATTGGCAAAACGAACATGGACGAATTTTCGATGGGCACCTCAACGGAAACCAGCTTCTTCGGACCATGCAAGAATCCTTGGGACCTCGAGCGCGTGCCAGGCGGCTCTTCTGGAGGCAGTGCCGCCGCCGTGGCGGCACAGGAGGCCGATCTTGCGTTAGGTTCTGATACGGGGGGTTCGATTCGATGCCCTGCGTCCTTTTGCGGAGTGGTCGGCTTGAAGCCCACCTATGGCAGGGTGTCACGCAGCGGCCTCGTTTCGTACGGCAATTCAATGGAACAGATCGGACCCATCGCGCGAACCGTCGAAGCCTGTGCGGCGCTCTTTGAGGTCATCGCTGGCTACGATCCTTGGGACAGCACTTCTCGCGACGTGCCGGTGCCGCACTACGTCGCCAGGCTTACGGACGAAATAGCTGGTTTAGAGGTTGGCGTGCCACAGGATTTTTTTGGCGAAGGCGTTGATCCTGTCGTGGAAAACGCAACGTGGGAGGCAATAGCGGTGCTTGAAAGTCTCGGCGTTCACGCTAAAGAGACGTCGATGCCGAATCTCAAGTATGCGCTTTCAGCCTACTACGTCCAGGCGATGTCGGAAGCATCATCTAACCTTGCTCGGTACTCTGGAATAATCTACGGACATCGAGTCCAAAAAGACCACGATTGGCACACGACATTCTCCGAGAACCGCGCGTCAGGATTTGGCAAAGAGGTCAAACGACGCCTACTGCTCGGTACATATGCGCTCTCGGCGGGATACTACGACAAGTACTACCTGAAAGCGCGCAAAGCGAGGGCATTGATAAGCCGAGATTTTCAAAGGGTTTTCAAGCAATTCGACGCGCTCATCGCACCAACAATGCCGTACGTTGCGTTTAAGATCGGCGAAAAAATCGAGGATCCTCTGTCGCTATACAAGGTCGATATTAACACTGTTCCAATTAATCTGGCGAACGTGCCATCTCTATCCGTTCCGTGTGGGCGAAAAGGGCGCTTGCCCATCGGGATGCAAATTATCGGTGATCAATTCAACGAACAACTGCTGTTCAACATCGCGTTTCAATTCGAGCAAAACACGAACAATACGTGCGCTCTGTGACTCGCCGATGATCGCTATGTGTCTCTTTACCATGAGCTTACGCGCCTGTGTGTTCGTTGTGGTGCCGGATCTCGCCGCAGCCCCTCCTTGATGATCGTACGGCTATGGGCGCATTCATGCTAGCACCGAAATCGTGACAAAAAGCGCCAATAAGCCCCTGCACGTTTTTTGAATCAATTATATGTAGGCCGGACCCTATATCGTTTCGTGGTGCGACGCATGGCTGAACCAAAAGACTTAATTCGCAAATTTGAATACGGAGAGAAATTGAAGTCTGAAGTGTCAATTGCAAATCAACTGCTTGAAAAGCTTATTGGACTCAAAGATGATGAATTAATTGGCGGTCAGAAGGTTGTTGAGGCTTACTTGAATTCAGTTATGATAGAGATAAAACTCGCTCAGAACGTGCTTGGCTCAAAAGTGATCTTCGCACGAACCACTCGTAAACTCACAGAAGCGATAGGACGCATTAATCTTAGGGAGTATGACCAAGCTCGACTGTGTTTCAGCGATGCGCTTACGGACGTTACCACAAGCTGCGCTGAATCGTTTGAAGCGTTGGCCAAACTTAAGCTGATGTGAAACGGCATAGCATAAAACAGGGCTGGCGATTGAAAATAGATAGACGCCAGCGTAGCGCTTCCCCTATCCTCACAACAGTCGTAAGATTTTTCAGATCTTGTTGCGTCGCAGCGCGCGATCAATAGGCTGCGAGAAGCGCTGCTGCAAAGGAATTGACGGCAAATGCACTTGAGGCTCTCGCACTTGCGCAAAGACGTTGAAGTACCTGCGGGCAATTTGATCCCACGTTAGGGCCCGCCCGTATGCGTGCACTCGATGGCTTAAGGTCTTCCGAAGCTCGGCGTCAGCGATAAGGAGGTTGATTTTCTCAGCGATGTCCTCAGGATCGCCAAATTCAACAAACAAGCCTCTACCGTTTGACAGGGCTTCAGTGGCATGTGCAAACTTCGTTGCGACGATACTCCTCCCGCACCCTATCGCCTGGGACAAGACTCCGCTCGATATCTGATCCGGATTCATGTTTGTTACGGCACAGATGTCGGTGGCCAAAAAGTGTCTAATCATGTCTTTGTTGGAGAGGTAGCGTTCAATGAATCTCACGTTGCGCGACAAGCCAAGCTCCTTCACAAGGCCTGCGATTTTTTCTTTATGTAGCTCACGCACCTTTCGATCGAGCGCGGGATGGTGCTCTCCAACGACCATGTATGTGATGTCCTCACGCGGATTCGCCTCAATAATTGACGGCAACGCTTGGATAACATACTCAATGCCCTTATCTGGATTGATTAAGCCGTAGCTCGCTATTACGAACTTTCCGGCCAATCCCAGACCCCGCTTTGCGAACTCTGTGTCAACAAGTTTAGGCACCTGCGGCACGCCGTGCGGCACCATAGTGAGTTGAGTTTTATCCAATCCAAACTTGTTCTGTAACAGGTCAATACCTGCGTTTGTAGAAACAATGACTCTGTCTGAAAGCGCGTAAATGTCCTTGACAACTTCTCTCATGCGGGGTGGGGGATTCGGCAAAACGGTGTGAAAAGTCGTGACAATCGGCTTTCTGACCCTCCGCATGAATTCCAGAATATAGCAGCCGAAATCGCCTTTATAAAGCCCAAACTCGTGCTGAATATTAACGACGTCAATTTTTGAGTCATTTATGCGTTTCGCAGCCGCGATATAGCTCTCAACATTACAGTCTTTGATGACGTTGAACGTTTTGGACGCAAAGCGTTTGCTGCGAACGAATTCCTTTTTGCCCAGTTGCGCCGCCTGGGCACTGAGTGACACGTTACTTAAAAAGAGCTTCTTGCACTCTTGGATAACACTCACATTCCAGACTACGTTGTCAGAGATGTTAGATAAGCTGGCGGTTAGGTCGCGGGTAAACGTAGCGATTCCGCATTCCCGTGGGGGAAATGAACTCACAAAGTTTACATTCAGTGGTTTGGGAGTTAATATTCAATCATCTCCTATAATATATACGCGTAGCACACACAAAAACTTATGCGTAGCTGATTCTAAACGCGATTTTTTTTGTTATTAATCGCGCTATGCACGGCAAGGGGCTGGCTGATTGCGTTTGTGTCAACCGGGTTTCAAAGGCAAACTTCGGGCTGTTTGTCAAATTAATTGCTCTTAAGAGAGTCAGCGGCTTAACCGATACTAATTAATAGAATCCGCACAAATGTACGGGAGGTGATATCCGATGGCCGACGAGAAGAAGGAAGAGTACAAGTTTAAAAAGGACATGAAGACGGGAACTCTGAACGCCCCTGACACCGATGGCTACAACGCGAACTACGAGCACGAACAAGACATGGACAAGGTCAAAAAGCTTGAAGTGTGTGACCTAGGCCCTGATACAGAAGGCATCTGCGAGCCAGAAGAGAAAAAACCCGAACATGTCTTCGTTTCTGAAGACAAAAAGAAGAAAGAATAGCACCGTTGACGCGGCTGGCGCTTGCGCGGGCTTGCCGTCTCCACCGTCATCTCTTTTTGGACAGTGAGCGTCAACTGCAATTATATTGCGCGAGGTCGCGACACGCGACACAAAAAGCGCAACAATATCGCAATTGACTCGCCTAGCGTCGTTGTGAAAAGATTTTTTATAGATTGAAGGCAGATTCGACTGAGATGAAAGTTTGGTTCATCGGAATCAAAGGCGCTGTCGCTACAACGATCCTTGTTGGAGTTCTTGCAATAAAGCGTGGCTTAAGTGCACCAAACGGTATACTGTCCGAGGAAAAACGTTTTTCTCGGCTAAATCTTGCGCGACTCGAGGACCTTCAATTTGGCGGTCACGATATCAGGGGTGTCACGCTGTACGACGCCGCTTATCGAAACGTCAGCGACAATAGTACGTTTGACACGATGCAGCTTGCAGAGCTGAAAGGCGAGATAGACTCAATTCCGGTGAAGTGCGGCATCGTCAATAATTGTGGGGACGCAATATCCTCTCTTTGCGACAATAATACACTCACACTCAGCAAAGCAGTAAACCAAGTATCACAAGAACTTTGCCAGTTCGCTGGAGACGATAGCTGTGTTGTGGTTAACTTGGCCTCAACGGAACCGTACTTTGCGCCTCAACCAGAGTATGCGACACTTGACAGTTTTGAAGCCGCAGTCAAAGCGAATTCAAAAAAGATTCCGGCCAGCGCAATTTATGCGTATTGCGCCATCAAAAACGGGTTACCATACGTCAACTTCACGCCATCAATGGGCAACGATATTCCCGCCATAAAAGAGCTAGCTAACACCCTAGGCGTCCCGCACTGCGGAAAAGACGGGAAGACCGGGGAGACTCTCGTCAAAACCGCTCTCGTACCTATGTTCAAGCACCGGCATCTTACAATTGACGGCTGGTACGGAAGCAACATACTTGGAAACCTAGACGGACAGATACTGAGACATCCGGACAACAAGCAGTCAAAGCTCATCACAAAGACGAGTGTTCTGCCGAGGATGCTAGGCTACGAGCCGCATCTAGGAAGCCGCATTGACTATTTTCCCCCTCTTTCGGACCACAAGGTCGCTTGGGACTTCATATCGTTCAAAGGCTTTTTGGGGCATCGCATGAACATGCAGTTCACGTGGCAAGGTTGTGACAGCATACTGGCGGCGCCCCTTGTGATCGACCTCATCCGCTTCATGGAACTCGCGCAACGGAACGGTGCACGCGGATTAGTAGATCCGCTCGCGGTCTATTTTAAGGATCCTCTTGATATCGACGTCCTTGACCTGTGCTCGCAATACACCCTATTCAACGAATGGATCGAACAATTTTAAGCGCTTCGATCACCCGTCAGCCGAATTTTTTCGCCCCTTGCCAAGCCGCGTTGTCACAAGCCTTTTCTGCGACAAGGAGAGAAATTGTCGACCAAATGCTTGCAACTGTTTATTACCTTTGAAGTGAACCTCTTGTTGGGATCAACATGCCACGCGAAGATACCGACAATCAGCCTTCAGACCAGGACGACGAACGATTTGATTCCTTCATCGATGAAAAAGACGACGTCAAACGAGTCAAGGCGAAAGATCAAGGAGTTGTTGAAACGGACGATCAAAAGGAGAACGGAGAGATCTATGACGGCTCCCTTGAGCTCAAAATCGATGAGGCCACCGAAAAACACGACGACTCCGTCGTCGAAGAGGTGGATCACGACCCATGGGGCAAAGAACCCGACTATGGTTATCAGTATAATGAAGAGGTCGTGAAGAAAGAGGTCGCTGCGGGCGAGGGAGTTTATACGCCTGAAGGCCGCGAGGAACTCGTCGAAGATGACGAGATCACCAGTGAAGAGGCTTTCTATATGGAGGGCCGCGATAAGGTCTTGAAGCGCAAGGCGAAAGATTTCACCGACAACCCCGAGATCCAGCAGCAGTGGGAAGAGGATTAGTACCGGCAGCTAGCTCCGCCATTGAAATGTCAGCTCCCACCGCTCTGGAGACCCCTTTTCCCCTCTTACGGAAAAGGGGGTTCCGGCGCTCGACGTGGGTCAACGTACAGTCGCTAGAAGCTATTCCCGTTTCCCTTCAGCTCATTGTCTAAGAATTTTTCGTACCCAGCTAGATCCAAAAGTCCATGGCCGCTGAGGTTGAACACGATTACCTTAGCCTCGCCTGTCTGCTTGCATTTGATGGCTTCGTCTATTGCTGCCTTAATAGCGTGACTCGATTCTGGAGCCGGACAAATGCCTTCAGTCTGAGTGAAAAGCGCTCCTGCCTCAAACGTTGCAAGCTGCTCATAGGACACGGCGTCGACGTAGCCGAGGTTCTTTAAGAGACTGAGGCTTTGTGCATCGCCGTGATAACGAAGTCCGCCGGCGTGTATAGGCGATGGAACGAAATCGTGTCCCAACGTATACATTTTGATCATCGGCGCAAAACCAGCCACGTCACCGAGGTCGTACTTGTACTCACCCTTTGTAAGCGTAGGGCAACTCGTCGGCTCCACGCCTATGAACTGCGTGCCATTTCCATTTCTGATGTGCTCGCCAAGAAGCGGATATGCGAACCCGGAAAAGTTCGAACCCCCGCCAACGCACCCGATCATGATGTCTGGATTTTCATCTGCCTTCTTGAGCTGAGCAACCGTCTCTTCTCCAATAATGGTCTGGTGAAGCAGAACGTGTTCTAGTACCGACCCCAGCGAGTATTTGGTCTGTGCAGAGGCCAAACTTGTTTCAGCTGCCTCGCTTATGGCAAGCCCAAGAGAACCTGGATGATTAGGAGATTTGGCGAGTGCTTGTCGTCCGCTTTGCGTCAAAGTTGAAGGCGAAGGGATGACTTCGGCCCCGTAGAGTCGCATGAGCGTTTTTCTTGCAGGCTTTTGATCGTAGCTCACCCTGACCATAAACACCTTGCACGACAGGTCAAAAATTGAACACCCGAGCGCCAGAGCGGTGCCCCACTGGCCGGCACCGGTTTCCGTCACGAGGCCCTCGCTGCCATCAATCTTGTTGTAGTACGCCTGGGCAATAGCCGTGTTAGGCTTGTGCGATCCTGCAAACGAAACGTCTTCCCTCTTGTAATAAATCCGGGCAGGCGTTTTCAGATAGTCCTCAAGCCTCTTCGCTCGGTAAAGCGGCGTAGGCCGCCCGACTCTCAAATACGCTTCAAAAACCTCATCTGGGATATCGATGTACCGGCTGGTAGACACTTCCTGTTTGACCAACGAACTCGAAAACAGCGCAAGCATTTCGTTGAGTGTCGCGGGCTCTTGCGTGTGCGGGTTCAACGGAGGAGGCAGCTTTGCCGGCAGATCAGATTGAATATTATACCAGCTTCTAGGCATCTCGTCTTCGTCTAATAGAATCTTAAAATCGCTCATGTTTGTCACAATGTACTTTATTATACTTTAAAGATATTATTTATACTCTAATGTCTATTCATCTCTTATATACTTTGCGCGGTAACCCTGAGTTTAAGGCGCATACCGTGTTACGAGCAGCGCAAGTCCATATTCCAGTATATAACTATAAAAACGTACAACGCGCAGTGAGCAGCATGTTTAAGGATCGCATGCAAGCAGGGCATGTACTTGCTAACTTGTTGGCACGATACGAAGGTCAAAGCGCAGTGGTTTTAGCGATTCCGCGCGGCGGCGTTCAAGTCGCATTTCCTGTCGCTGTGCGTCTGCGCGTTCCACTCGATTTAGTCATACCGCGGAAACTCCCGATTCCATCTAATGCCGAAGCGGGGTTTGGAGCGATCACCGCTGACGGATCTAGAGCTCTAAACGACGACCTCATCACTTATCTAGGATTGACAGACTCCGAAATCGATGAGATTGCGACGCAGGTGCTAGCAGAGGTAAAGCGGCGCGAAACCAGATACCGAGGCGACAGGCCTTTCCCCGAATTGACGGATCGCATCGCAATAGTCGTCGACGATGGACTAGCTACCGGATATACCGCACTTGCAGCAATAGATTATGTGAAAAAAAGAAATCCCAAACGGGTGATTTTGGCGGTGCCAGTTGCTTCGAAAGGCGCTGAAATGCTTGTCAGATCTCAGGTCGATGAATACATTTGTCCTTTAACGAGCAATAGGCCGTGGTTTGCCGTGGCAAGCTTTTATGAACGATTCTACGATTTGACTGACGAAGAAGTACTAACGTGCATAAAAAAGTACGAACTTGTTGCCGAAGGGTGGTGAGGACTCCTACTTGTGCTTGATGATGATTGTCGCCTCGCGCAGTTCGATCACATCAGCGGCGACACCTTCTATAGCACGCTCCTTTTTGATGATGAAATCTTCCAGGTCGAGTTGGATGCCCCCAATAGTCACCGATCCCTTCTCGATTTGATCTGCGATCTCCTGAGCGGGTGTTTCGCGTATGAGCTGCACTATGTACTTCGCTTCCGACTTGAAACGCGGGCCCAGTGAGCCGAGATTGGGCCTAACTTCAGTGACCATTTCGTGGATATCTGGTTTTCCTCGTTTGTAGGTTATGTCCGCGTTGAGCGCATTGTCGATATCTGGCGCCCCATCCGCAAGGTCACAGTCCGTGTAGATGTAAACGCCCTCAATTCGGGAGTTCAGTGCAATGCGCTGTTCAGATTTCCACCGCCTGACGCTGCTAATTATTTCTTTGATTAGCTCACCCTTGTGCCGCGCCTCTCTTACCGCTGAGGCGGATGCCGCAATAACGATGCTTTCGGAAGCGGCGCTGAACGTGACTTCCGGTTCCCCTGCGATACTTTCCTGCAATTTTATGTTAAACTCAGGCCATGCCTGCACGTGAACGCTTTCCGCGCCCGGGTTGATGCGCGAAAACAACTCTTCTGCAAAGAAAGGACAAAAGGGCGCTAGCAGCTTCGCTATCGTATCAAGGGCGAGATGCAAAGCGGCAACGCTGTAACGGTCTCGTTCGTATAGTCTACCTTTGGCGGCCTCTACGTAATGGTCCGCCAACGAGTTCCACACGAACGATCGGATATCCTTAAGGGCCTCGTCAAAGCTAAAATGATCCAAGCTCGAGGTGACTGATTTTACCAGACCAGCAAGCTCATAGATTAGCCAGATTTCAGTCGAATTTTTCGGCCCATAAATGACTGGCTCCACGCCTTGATTTAGGTGTATCATCGCGAACCTGAAGACGTTCCACAGTTTCGTCAAAAACCGTGAAGAAGCCGTGAGATCTTTTGTGTTGTACGCGACGTCGGATCCGACTGAGCCGCCGATTGCTGCCCATTGTCGAACAGCGTCGGTTCCGTACTGCTCTATTAAGCTCTCCGGAGCGATGATGTTGCCGAGCGACTTGCTCATTTTTTGGCTGTCTTCACCGAGTACCATTCCGTTGACGACGACGCACTCCCAGGGTTTGCTCCCCGCCAGGGCATCAGATCGCAGTATGGAATAAAACGCCCAGGTCCTAATAATATCGTGACCCTGGGGGCGCAATTGAGTGGGAAAATGCTCTCGATACGCGGCGTCGGGCCAGCCTGCAACGTTTAAGGCCGAGATCGACGAGTCCATCCACGTGTCGAGGACGTCATATTCGGGCGTGAAGCTGGACGAACCGCACGCACACGCGCTTCTCGGTGCTTCTTCAGTGGGGTCCACGGGTAGCCAGCCTTCGTCGGCAACCAAAACGCGTTCACACTCGTCACAGTACCATGCCGGGATGGGCGTTGCGAAAATGCGCTGACGCGAGATACACCAGTCCCATTCGACGCTCTCTGTCCAATTCTTCAGTCGGTAAAATGCGTACGGCGGAATCCACTGAATTTCAGCCGCACGCTGGAGAATGACGTCCTTATCGATCTTGACAAACCACTGGTTCTCTGAAAGAATCTCGATTGCGGTTTCGCATCTGTCGTGAATCCCGACGTTCTGCTCGATTCGTTCCTGTTTCGTCACGAGCTTATTTTCGAGCAGCTCTCCAATGATGCGCTCTTTTGCTTCACTGATACTTACGCCGTTGTTCCTAGAGTCAGTGACGCGGCCATCCTTACCAATGACTTTTTTCAGCGGTAGGTTGTGCTTCTTCCACCATCGCACATCCTGCTTGTCACCAAACGTACAGATCATCACGGCTCCCGTGCCAAATGCAGGATCGACTGCTTCATCCCCTATAACCGGTACCTCCTCGTCGTAGAGCGGCGTTCGAATTTTTTTGCCGATCAGACGTTCGTGCCGTTCGTCGTTCGGGTTTACGGCGATAGCGACGCAGGCGCCCAAGAGCTCGGGGCGCGTAGTTGCTATCTGCACCGATTCTGCGTCGCCCCCTTTGAAAATGACGTAATAGAGAACCGTTGACCTCGAATCGTAATTTACCTCGGCAAATGCGATGGCGGTTTCACATCGAGGACACCAGTTCACAGGATGGTCGCTTTTATAAATGCGGTCGCCGCGGTACATTCGCACGAACGATTTCTGCGTCTTTTCAAAGTAGGTAGGGTCCATGGTAACGAACTCTTGCGACCAGTCTATTGAAAAAGCGAGTCGCTGCATCGTCCCTTTCATCAACGCAATGTTCTCCCGCGTCAAGCTTTCACAAAGTCCTCTGAACTCGTAGCGGGGGATCTGATTTTTTGTTACGTTGTAGGTAGTTTCGACCTTCACCTCCGTAGGCAGTCCGTGACAATCCCATCCCTGGGGAAACATCACGTCGAAGCCCTTCATGCGCTTGTATCGTGCGACAAAATCGATATAGCACCAGTTGAGAGCGTTTCCTAAATGAAAATTACCCGTCGGATATGGCGGAGGCGTATCGATTATGAAACTGTCTGCGTCGGGTTTTCCGCGATACCGATACATGTCCGCATTCCACATAGTAAGCCATTTCGACTCGACATACTCGTGCTCGTAGTTCTTCGGTATGGACATGCGCCCTCACACGTGTGGCTTCAGACAGTTCGTAGCTGATAACTTCTCGTCTTGCTCACTAATAACGTTGTTTGAAAGGGTTCCTATGCCGGTAATGTCTACATCGACAGAATCGCCAGCTCTGAGTTGTCCCACACCTGCGGGCGTGCCGGTAGTGATCACGTCCCCGACTTCAAGGGTCATGATGCGCGATATAAATCTGACCAGATAGTCTACGTCAAATATGAGCTCTCTTGTGTTTGAGCTCTGCCGCTGGCGGCCGTTGACACGTGTCACAATGCGGGCGTTTCGAGGATCTAGCTCGGTGGCGATAAACGGTCCGAGAGGAGCAAACGTGTCAAAGCTTTTTGAGCGCGTCCACTGGCCGTCCTCGATCTGAAGGTCTCTAGCGGTCACGTCATTGAGGCACGTGTAGCCAAGTACAACGCGGTTGGAATCCTCTACGGTTGCGCATCTCTGGCCAATAACGACAGCCAGCTCCCCCTCGAAGTCCACCCGAGAGCTGATGGCTGGATGCACGATGCTTTCTCCTGGGCCAATCACACTCGTGGACGGTTTGAGAAATATAGTGGGCTGTTCCGGGACCTTGGTTGCAAGTTCTCGCGCGTGGTCGGTGTAGTTCAAACCGACGCCCACAATCTTGCCAGGGCATGTAGGCGCGAGCACTCGTAACTCAGACAACTCATAGGTGCTCCCGTTGCCGTGCACGCGCGTTCCTTCCACAGTCCCCAAAAATGTCTCATTGTGGAGGTTGAACCTACCGATCACAAATTCACCTTTCTGCCCGTCGTATCGCGCATATATGCCCCAAAATCGCCCTCTTGTAACTGCGCTCCTGCAAAAACAGGACCGTCCGAGCACACGCGCAGACCTGAAGGATCTATGCAGCATGAGCCACACAACCCGACGCCGCACTTAATGTATCGCTGCAAGCTGAACTGACTCGGCACCCCAGCAACGATTGCGTGGTCTAACACTTTGCGCATCATCTTTTCAGGGCCGCACGACATTATTTCGTTGTAGCCTTGAATTCTATCCAACAAATCGATGGTCGGGCCTTTGTGGCCAGCAGAGCCATCATCAGTGGTTATCCAGAGCGATCCAGCGCTCTTGAATCGCTCAATGAATAACAGCTCCTCCTCTGTCTTGGCGCCGAGAATAGTTATAATATTGTTTTTTAGCGACTCAGCAAGTGGCGCCAGTGGGGCAGCGCCTACACCTCCGGCCACAAGCAGCACAGGCGGCTTGGTCACGCGGAACCCATTTCCGAAAGGGCCTCTGACACCGAGTGTATCACCGACGCGCAGCGCGCAAATCGCCGCCGTGGCATCACCGACCGCTCTAACGGTGATGCCATTTACGTACGACAGACTCATCGGTATCTCGTCGACGCCTCGAATCCACACCATGACGTACTGCCCAGGAATAAAACGAAAGGAGTGATCGAAAAAGAGGGTATTGACGTCTCTTGATTCAGTTTTGATGTCTGTAATTTCCACATTTCTGACATACATCGTCCATAAGGAGGACGTAATCCGTATTTTAAGTTTCTCCCGACTCGATACGCCGCCGCTTATCTGCTGCTCGGCGTCCTCAAAACGTTCGAGTCGCCTCCAAGTAACAATAACGCCCTATCATCAACAGAGAGAGGGCGACAATAGCCTAAAAAAAACCGCGCGCCCATGCTTGGGGAGCATGTGCGAGGAAGTCTCGTAGCGGGAGACGGCAACCGTCTGCCAGCAAGCGTGTCGCGCTGATTCGATTGAATAACGCTCAGCAATACAGTTAAGTCTCAAAAAGGGCAACGATCATGCGAATAGGAGCTGCGACATGGAGCACAACGCTGAGGTTATCGGCTTTGGGGCGCTGAACTGCGACAGAATTTGCCGGGTGGATGATTTGGCACTCCCAGGGCGAGAGATAGGCGTGGTTTCGGCCGTCAGGCAGCCGGGCGGCTCTGCAGCAAATACCATCGTCGGACTCGCTCGCTTAGGCGTCAAAACTGGATTTCTCGGAACGGTAGGCGATGACAGAGAAGGAGCACAGTTGTTGGACGATTTGCGGCGTGAAGGCGTTGATGTGCACGGCATCACGATATCAGAGGGAGATACTGGCTCAGCGTTAATATTCGTCGATTCGCGCGGAGAAAGAGCTATCTATGTTCTCCCAAGCGTAAACGATGCATTCTTCGCCGCAAATCACGATTATGCTCAGCAGGCCGAAATATTGCACGTCAGCTCTTTTATGGGCATTGATCAATTCAGAATGCAAATCTCGTACGTTCGACACCTACGCAGGTCGCGAACAAAAGTATCGTTTAGCCCGGGCAGCATTTATACAAAGCTCGGACTAGACCAACTGAAACCACTAATTGAACGCACTTTCACACTATTTCTCAACAAGGAAGAAGCGCAACACTTGACCGGATCAGAACGCGTCGAAGACGCAGCGACTCTCCTCGACCTCGGAGCAAACATCATTGCCGTCACGCTCGGCGATGCTGGGTCTTACGTGGCAACGCGAAGCGAGAGCTTCTATGTCGCTCCCTACGAATCTCAGATAACTGACACCGTGGGGGCAGGAGACGCATTCGCGGCAGGGTTCCTGTACGGGCAGCTGATCGGCAAGGACCTGCACGATTCGGGTCTTTATGGCAACTTCGTGGCGTCAAAATCTGTCGCGCAGCTTGGCGGGAGAAAGGGCCTTCTGCGTGACCTTAGAGAATTACGCGGCTGATCAAGCGTACGAACCACGCGGGCGCTCGGTCGCGCCAGCGATGCGATTGCGGCAGCCAGACGTGGTTGAAAATGGCGCCCGGCAAGCGCAGAGCGCCTTTTTAACTTCGTCTTAAAAAAAACCTAGTGCGAGTCCTTCTATTTTCCTACGATTATTTCGATGGCCGAGACGTTTGTGTTACCGGTCTCGGTGCTAAGACTCTCGGTGGAGGTCTCTATTTTTTTCGTCGTGACGTCTGAGAGGAAGCGGTTTATAGCAATCTGTTCTACGTCAACTGCCCGCGAAATAGCTCTTCCCCGAGCTTTAATCAAGACCTCGTCGGCTCCATTGTTAAACTGCGTTACCACGGCCAGCACGTAATTCATTACTGGTTTGTTGCCTACGTAGATTATGTTGTCGTCTGTCATACTGTGCCTCCCTTGAGGATCTAACAGACACAAAAGCACTATGATAGATAAAACTTTCTAACTAAATTTGGTGTGCTTCAACCAAAAAATGCTTAGATTGGCCACTATTCGACAAACGGCTTCATCTTTACGGCGTCTTGTTCAAGCAGTGGTGATTCACAGATTATGGTGGCGTCGCAAGCGTTTTCTTTAAGCGCGCTGACAAGTAGCCTAAACTGGGCGAGGTCGATGGGCAGATGTCGGCGTTCGTTTCCCTTCGAAAACTCAATCCCAGAAAAGTGGCTGTGCAGGTGACTGTGGTCACTGAACAGTGCCCGAAGGGGGCGCGCATAGTCCTCAACGGTGTGCAAGCACCCATTGCACCTTGCGTGCAAATGTGCAAAATCAATAACAGGGCGTATGTCTGGCAGCTCCTGATGCAGTCTTTGCAACTCTTCAACCGTCCCGAACTGACTTTGCCGACCTAAGAGTTCGACACCGAGCTGCGGTCGCCTAATGCCGCGGTCGCGCACATAATCCAGCAAACCGACGCACGCGTCTTTGACTAACTCGTACGTCTCGTCTTTGGTATACTTCGCTGTATAGTATGCCGAATGAAAAACGACGATGCTTGCTCCGAGCGCCTGACCCCTGTCAACAGAGAGCCTTATGCGATTCATACTGTCTTCGATGATCTGCGGATCTTCTGAAGCGAGGTTTATCATGTACGGAGCGTGAACCGAGAGATCAATCTTGGCCTTGCGCGCTACGTCGCCCACCTCTATCGCTGTTTCCTCTTTCATTGAAACACGCCTGACAAACTGAACTTCAAGCGCGTCAAGTCCAATACGAGAGGCATACGCGATGCCCTCTGCCGTACTCTTGCCTTTGAGCGCTAAAGGCACACCTGCGATTCCGATCTTGATCATCGGCGTATACACGCGCTGATCGTCTATAACGCTGACGATATCTCGAAGCACCTGCGCTTCGGGGGCTGTCGAACTACTATCCAAACGAAAGTTAGAAGTTTGAAGAGCTCCAGTGTGTTGTAGATATCATGGACGAAATTGACACGGCGGCAGAGAAACCCTTGCAGTTTAAAAAAATAAACGAGGTTTCAATGAGCATTGGAACGGTAATAATCAGCGTGCGAAGCACTGACGAGTCTCTCGACAAGGTGCGAGACACTACGTTCGAAATCTTGGGAAAGGTGCAAGGAAAAAACGCACCGGAACACAATTACTAAACGGACGCAACGCCTACGTTTGTGGCCGCGACTGCTTATTTTGCAGCGAGCTAGTGAAGGGAATTGACGCCGATGGAGCTGAGAACGAAAGCGGAGCTTGAAAAGACGCTACGCGGAGTTAATGAGTTGTATGCGTCACTCGATGGCACCTTAGACCGATCGTTGACTGAACCGTATATCGATGCGAATCAGTACGTGAAACAGTACAACCACTATCGCAACGACTTGTTTTCGGTGCTTCCAAACGAAGACGTTGCAGATATTCTGACCGAAATGCCCCTTTATGTATATACCGGCGACGACCAAACAGACGTTACAAACGTGAAACAACGGCTAGTTGAAGTGTACCTCAAGACCTCACAGCTGATGGCGTATCTTCAAAATCAGCTCGAACTCGATTGAGGCCCCACGTCGTAGCAGCGAACGGCCTTTCCGTAATATCGACGCCGGGGTTGGGATTTGAACCCAAGCGATGCGTCCTCTACAAAAGCCCAGCAGGCTTCTTTATGCAAGGCATCAACAGGTCTCGAGCCTGCCGCGTTGGGACTCGTAACCGATTAGTCCACTCTGCCACCCCGGCACGTGCCGATACGTTTGTTTCTTATATCAAAACTCCTATAAAACTTATTGGATGCCAAAAAATGACCCCTGTGTCACCGTTTGCCTAAACGGGCAGGAAAACGTAGTCAACATTCCTGCTGGGACAAACTATGAGCAACTGTTGATTGAGCTCAAACTGAATCCTGAAGAAGTCTTGATTTTTGTAGAAAACGAGCCCGTGCCGTTCGATGAGCAGGTGCGACCCGGAACCGTGCGCGTACTAAAAGTCGTGTCCGGTGGTTGATCAGTACCACTCGCGCTCTCGCGCCAGTTTCGGTTTTGTCCGTCTAGGGCGGATGATGGTAGCAGATCCCCGGAAAAGGGGATTGCACACCAGGGGCTAGCGACTGCGGTTGTATCTCACACGGTCTCTGACCGGAGGATATGATCAAGCTTCACAGATTGATCACATTGTGAGAAAAACGGTATAGCGGCAATCGCCCCGATAATGCCGCGCCCCTGCAAGCGAACTTCCACGCCGGCCGCATCCGCTGCTTCCATAGCCGCTGAGCGCGACACCTCACCCGAGCGCGCGGCGTCGCCGTAACTTAAGAGGCTTTTCGCGCCAAATGAGTTCAAAACAGCCATGCCTGTTTGATCTGAAAGCGTGTAACCCTCTAAAAGTTCTTGAAACTTCTTGATAGGCTTGTTGGCGTTCAAACTAGCAAACTCTACGACAGTAGCCACGCAATTTTTCGTCTTCGCCTTTACTGGGTAGAGTTGCACGATAGCGTGGGACACGTAACGAAGTGTGTTATTGTCGACCATTGCAGCTATATTGTTTACTAGAGCCCACGTCGCACCTTCGTCTTTGGTGTCAGTATCGTCTACTCCAACGATGACGCGCGACCGTTTCGGCAATGTGAGCGTCCCGCGACTCATTTTACTACCTCCTGCAGGCGTCAAATCATAGTCAATGACGTCGCGGGCTAGCGCGCGGCACATGGTAGCGCCCACGCCGCCCCCTCCAAGACCCGCGTACGTCACTTTTACGGTATCGTCGGAAAGTTCGACCGATTCAATTCCCCCAGCGGAAACAGAAGGCCTGAGTTTTAGATTGGATGTACCCACCCTCAATAGATAACGCGTCGTACTTCCTACGGTACGGCTTGAGATGATCAGCGGACTCGTTTGCGTGTAATGGTATCGCGCCCACGCCGCGCCCCCGTAGCAGTTCGTTACTTCAAGCAGCTCGACACAGTCCGTTCCTGCGATCGCGAGTATATCTTGATAGGGCACTATCCAGGGCAGCTGACTAAAATCAGGGGCAGCCATCAAGAGAACCTCAATCCTTCTTTGCGCTAAAACGATTTAAAGCTGTTCTTAACGCGTCAGCAACAATTATGCTGGCTCTGCGCGCAGCTGGGCTCAGGCCTTCTCCGAACTCTCGGTCTAAAGGCTGGATCCCGATTACAAAAATTCCGGCGCTGGTTTCTGATCGAAGATAGTCCCCCAGCACCGCAAGCGAAGGCCGATGCGTTGTGATCTCAATGCCCTCAAGTTCGCTCAGCTCAAAGATGCAAGCTTCTCCGGGAACGCCGCCGAAATCGGCTGCGTCTATCAGTATCACGCAAGCTGGCTTGAAGCGCTTGACGCGACCTGTGAAGTTCTCTGGGACTTCGTGACATTTTACGAGAGAGATCGAAGGGTGATCAATGAGCGCGTCTAACCTATCTATAACAGCAAGTCCGACGGCATCATCGCGTCGAAATTCGTTTCCAATGCCCAAAAGTGCGATCTTCGTGCCGGCGCACCTCTGCAGGCGGTGGCTCACGTCAGACTCGAATCGATCTATCACGGTCGCACCTAACGCAACTGATTGTCAAGTTTAATGGCTGCTTGGACCACGAGTTTCGCATCTCGCTTTTTCAGGTCATAGTCGTGGTCCGCGAGGAACGTCTCGATCGCGGTACGCCCCTGCTTGGTTACCAGTGCACGTTGTTCTGCAATGCTTAAAAGCAGAGGAAAGCTTCGTTCCATATAGAAGATGCTGCGTGCTAGGCCCAAGAGTGCGTCACTCGTGGTGGTATCGACGACGCCGGTTTTAACGAGCGAGTGCAAGGCGAACCGGATATTCACGAGCGGATCAGATACCGGCGCGAAAGTAACTGGATTATACACCACGGCAACTTCATCATCCGCTTCAATAAGACCCTGCTTAAAACAGGCGTAGATTTTACCAACTCCTATCATACCAAACCCATCAAGTTCCGAGGCCCGCAACGCCCCCATGCTGGATCCACCAACAACAGTCACGCCTGACCGCACAGCATCAATGATTTCGCGATGTGAAACTGCTGCGCGATCATAAAAAACCCCGTCAATCAAGCCGATGAGGCTTGCCCCCGCTTTAGCTGCGCCAGAGACATCGCCTCGCACGGCAGGAGCGCAACAGTGCAGCCGCCCGTCTATTGACGCCACTTCAGACCACGATAAGCTTGGGCCAGTGAATATTATGCAGTCGTGCTTCGCCATCCTCTTCCGCGCTTTCCTTTTCGTTCTCGATCCAAAAAGTAGACCTCAAACCCGGGAATGATAACACGAACTGCCGGAACGCCGATGGCGCTCACCGTAATGTCAGAGACGATAACACGGTCTGCCACGTTGCCCAGCCGCCCAAGTGTGAGCCTAATGTCTCCGTCAATGGAGTCAGTAGCTGACGTTTCGATTGCGTCAAGCTCAATGGTTTCGCCTGGTTCGGCCAACCAGTGCTTGTTGAGTCTTTTCATCCTCTCATACCCAATCGACCGAGCCACCGACTCTCGGTTGGTGTCTTCGCGAGCACCGTGTATCTGCGTAGCTCTCGACTGAGCTATTTCCGTCAGAGCTCGGAGAGCTGCGATTTGCGGATCAGTGTGACTTCCCGCTCCCATGACCAACAGGGCCGCATCACGCATCTTTTCATCGTCAGAGGCAGCGACAATCGAGGGAGTGTCCGTGTCAGTGGGCACCCACCAGAGGTGAATGCTGATCCCATGTGATTCGAACTTCTTGATGATATCGCCGACCGGACCGGCACCCACATTGAGACCGACGCCCGGATTTCGGTTGATCTCGGCGATGCTCACCGCATCTCGTTCGACGACTTCCATGAGGCCGTGAAAGATCGCCTCTTCAATGACGTTGCCTGACGCGAGACCATTGGTGTTGCTGCGGAACAGCTGCCATCTGCCTTGCTGCGGCCTGTATGGGTGAAAAACGGCGTTTGCTGGGACGAGCACCTCCTCATCGTTAAGGATGTCCCAGCTAGGATACCACTCGATCTTTGTGTCTGAGGAAAGACGGCCTGGTAGTATAAGATCGGCCGGGTTAAGAGCGCTGTTGTCAGTCGAGAGGTTATCATACGAGTCGAACAACAGTTGCTCCTTGAAATTCTCGACTTCCGCAGAAAATCGTTCTACAGCCTCCATGATCACTGAAACGCGCGCCTCCGATTCGGTAATACCCTTGCCGGCATATACCGAAATCGCGCCGTCTGCTGCTGAAGGCCTTATCGCAGAAAAAACGGGTAGACCCACGCGATCAAGTCCTGAAATATCTGCAACACGCGTTATTCCGACCTCAGGTATTACCGACTTTATCCGCTCAAGGGTTTCTGCTGGGGGCATCACCCTGTGCGTGTCAACGCAATATGTCTTCCGTGCAGAGTGCAGTTCGATCTTGCCTTTCATAGTGCCTCGAATACGTGCAGCGATTTGCTATTTGTTTGCCGTGGAGGGCCTGAGAGCAAAAAGCCTCCCTTGTACGACATGTGCTGCCGCCTAATAAATAGATTGACGCCTGGTTTGCCGCGTGCTGCAAAAAAAGGCTGAATTTACTCGTGCGTCGCAGTGGATCCACGAGCTGAAAGCTTGAATAGAGACACGGGACGTTTAGAGGTCAGCCTCTTCATCTAGGTTTCCTTTGAAAGTTCCGATGTTTTGCAGTATGTTGTACCAGCGACGAGAGATGGAATACGTGAAATCCTCAAACACGATGTAATTGATCTCCTTAAGGTTGGCGCCCTCAGCGATCGTAACAAACGTGTAATCAAAATCAGAGGAGTAGATCTTGAAAATGTCCCCCAAAGATCCCTTTATTTCGTGTGTCCCATCTTCATTGTCTTCCGTCACGCGTCCCCAGCTAGGACCGAAACGCGGATGAATCCCCAGCAGTTTCCAGACGCTCTTTGGACCTTCGATGATGAAACTAAGTTTCTCCTTCGAACTAATGGCCGTTTCCATCACATACCCTCTCGTTAAGCGTCAGCCGATACGCGGCTCCAGTTGTAGGTACGTACGATTCGACTTTGAAAAACTTTGGGGTGTAGTTAGGCCACCGGCAAAGACATTTTTTCAGTGGCCTCGTGCCCCAACATAGTTATTGTCGATAGATAGAAGTAGCAAGAGGTAGAAGTATGTTCGATGCCTTCAGAAGCAGAAAAGGACACCAACGAACAAAACGAGGACGTGTACGAGTTTGTGTTACCCCCAGGCATTCCCAGCAAGGTCATAATCGCCGCGTGCAAGGAGTTCAACACCGACGTTGTTTCGGCCTATGTCGATGTGGAAACCGGGTTGACTGACGTGACGGGTCGTGACCTTCTCGCTTTTAGAGCGGACAAGGAGACCATAGAAAAGATCCGCAAATTCGTAATTGAAGAGACGAGAAAGTTTATCAACGAGTAATCGTAAGGAATGCGAATGCCCTTCAGCACTCAGGGCAGGCATCAACCACCTGGCTCATCAAAGCCCCCCATAGTTGCTTGAAGCATCTCTCTTTTCTCATCCAGGCGTCTACGGAACTCTTCGAGTGATTGCGTTTCTTTGTCTGCGGTTTCCATTTCTTTGCTCACGAGCTCTAGGTGATGAGGATCATAATACAGATTAGTCGAGTCTACAAGCACCCATGTTGAATCGCCCACTACGCGGATCTCTTTCACTTTTCCGCGCGTGTGTGTGCCGGCGTACTTGACTTGCGCACCAACACTAATCGCATGATTCTTCATATCGTAAGCAATTACATCGCTCATTCTGTTTTTCCTCTCTAGTTCTTAGTTCGGTCACATTCGTATTAATGTTTATGGAGCGTGCGTCAGCGACATTCGCGAGCTTCGCGATGAACTAGCTGGGCCGGCTAAATAAGCGCGAACGCGCGTATAGGAGAAGCATCAGCTCGCTTCAGTCTCAACGGCGCACCAAAAAAGAGCACTCGTTGTCCCGTCAAAAGCCGAAGATTGTCCGATAAGTTCTCGAATATAACAATTCCATTCTTGAGTAGCTTCTTGTGCACTTCGTTTTTAGGCGAGTGCAGTAGGTCGACGGACATGCTGTCGATTCCGACGGCTTTTGCGTGCTTCTCTATCAGCCAATCAGCCATCGTGATATCGAGGGATGTGTAAGGGCGACTCGTCGAACCGCTGGTCGCTGGAACGTTCGATCCTGTGTAAAAGAGGGCGATTTCACCGTTTTTTAGTGGGATTGCTTTTTTCAAATCGTCGGGACTGACGCGTGAACCAAGAACTTTGTGCGTTAGGTCGTAAGTCACCGCGCTGCCGCAGAACGTTTCGAGGGGCAGCTCGTCAACTGTTTTGCCGCGTGCGAGCAGATGGTAGGGCACATCGACGTGCGTTCCCGTATGCG
Organism: Candidatus Methanoflorens stordalenmirensis; assembly: GCA_003139855.1. GTDB lineage: Archaea > Halobacteriota > Bog-38 > Methanoflorentales > Methanoflorentaceae > Methanoflorens > Methanoflorens stordalenmirensis. The sequence continues at coordinate 723 of PLGY01000062.1, read as the reverse complement.
CACCCAAGATGATCCGCGTCGTATTCGCCCCGCCCTCTTTGATTGTGCTGAGGGGCTCAATTAGCGGGTTAGGGTCCCCAGGATAGATCAGCATGTCAGCCGATATGAGCACGGACAAGTCCACAATTGTGTGAGCATTTCGAAGCATAGTTTGAAAGACTGCTATGGTATCGGACGAGGTTACGTGTTCACTCTCGTGCTCTCAAAGCACTCGAGAAACACAAAAAAGAGAAAGGTGCTGGTGCTAAACCAGCCTCATCAGCGGTGTTTTTTCCGTCTGCGGTTCGACCCCTAGCTCTTTGGTGCTCTCCTCAACCATGATGTCGATCATCGCCATGGCGGGGAAGATTATCGTTGCCAAGTCGATAGGACCATACAAGAGATAGTCGGCACCGATAATACCACAGATCATGTTTGCGCCGATGCTGCACGGTTCCCACACCTCTGGGTGGCCGTTCTTCCTGTATCTGCGCAACCAGGTCCACGCATCAGGTATGTTGTGTGGTCCACCTCCGGTCGGCAACCCAAGAACGCCCTTAAATCCGACCATGGATCGGATTGACGGTCCCGCGCCGGCGCCGAGTGACAGCGAAGCGACATCGAGCAGCGGTCTGGTAATGCCTGCTTCTTCACTGGACTGCAAAAGTCCCCTTTCCTGCCCTGTACCACCGATGGTGAGCATCTCGATTCGGCCTTTAACGCTCACGTCCGTCGGATTGAACG
>PLGY01000055.1:8708-17643 GCA_003139855.1 Candidatus Methanoflorens stordalenmirensis | reverse complement strand
GTCATCGTGGGGCTCGCGGTGCTAATCGGGTACCTCATCTACCGCAGGGCGTGGGTGATGGAACGGTTGCGTGACAGGGGTAACCAATAGGAGGTTCGGGTAGGGCAAGCGTCTGCGAGGACTGACGATCGTTGGCATCCTTTAAAGAAGCTCATTAATGGCTCTAATCTTAAAAAGAATTCTATAAATAGCGGATTATCCAGTTCGAAGCTTCTGAGCCGATTGGCTCCTGATGTGCGTGTGGCGGCAAGAGCTATCAAGGGAAATTTAAGAGGAAGCGACCTGTAGAAGTTTACTAACTGAAGCGCACGTCTCTCTCCAGATACCGATCGTAGTTGTAGTAGACGCTCGGCTGCGTGCGGTAGTAGAGCAGTTCCCAGCTGAGGTCGTACGTCGCGAGACACAACGAGTATATCCCTAATTGCTGTGCGACCTGCAAGCTGTAATCCGCGCTCCCATCTAAGGTGACACCTGACTTGAAAACGTCGAGTTCTGTTTGGAGTAGGGGACAGTTGGGGATGGTAATCATCTCCATCAGAAGAGCGAAGTTCTCGTAAGAATCCTCAAGCTTTGAGAACGTTTAGGGCACCGTATCGGTGGGGTAGCTGTAATCTGCTTCGGCACGGTGACGCGAGATTTTGCTGTGACGAATCTCGAGGAGCTCGTGGGTTGGCGTGGCAACATCACGATGAAGATCTGGGTACGGATCTGCGGCTAACATAGTGGGTGCATAGCGGTTGCACACTGAACCATACGATGCGGCTTCCCCGACTAAGCATAAATTACAGAATTTGAGCGAAAGAGCTTGCCAAGGAGGCATCAGTCAAGCGGCTGTAACGACGGCGGTGGAAAAAAGAAAGCGATCGAACGCCGTCTGATCGTTCGAACGCGTTCATTTTTTTTCGATCATTTGAACACCGCCATAGCACAGTTTCGTCTGTCAACGTAAACCGGAGTCTTTATCGTATCCTCTGACACGTTGTTGGGCGTCTAACGTGTTATGGGGCAATTATGCAGGTAAACAAAATCCTCTCGTTTTCTGTAGTAATTCTTCTGATTACAGTGGTATTCGCAGGCGCTGTAACCGTTCCTGCAGCAGCACACACCGACGCGATGCAATACCGCTACAACGCGGCGCACACGGGCGATTACAGCCCCTAACGATAATAAAGAGGTAGGTGAACAAATGCAATTACGATCAAAATGGGGTGCACTTGCCCTGGTGATCCTTATGCTAGGCTCTGTCGGATCGGCGGGGTTGGTGCTCGCGAGGAGTGGCGGCAGCGCTCCTGCTGTGCAAACAAGCGCGTCTTCTTCGCTTCCGGCAGCGCTGCAGACTGCGCCGCTAAACCCTGCCTATGTGCAATATCAGCAGAACAAGTCGGCCGGAAAAGTGGCGACGCAAACGGCCGACGGACTCGGTCTCGGATGGGTGCCGCCACCTTATGAACTTTCGAAAACGCCCACCGCTTCGAGCATTACGGCGGCGCAGGCGCAAACATACCCCGCGACGTACGACCTTCGCACCCTGAACAAGGTGAGTCCGGTGGAGAATCAGGGCCAGTGCGGAAGCTGCTGGACGTTTGCCACGTTCGGCTCGCTCGAGTCGTATCTGTTGCCAGGGTTGACCACGCAATACTCAGAGAACAATCTAAAGAACTTGGCCGACTTCGACTACACGTGCTGTGCCGGCGGCGATTCAGCGATGTCAACCGCCTACCTCNNCGATCTACGCAGGGCCGGTGACGAGTGCGTCTGACCCGTACAATTTATCGTGCACCTCCAGCCCGACCACATCTCAGATAGCGATGCACGTTCAGAACGTCTATTTCCTGCCGCTGAAGCAGTCACCACTGGACAACAACGCCATAAAGTCTGCGCTGATGACGTATGGTGGTGTGTTTACCGGCTTCGAGTGGAATGTGACTGCAGGCCTCGCCCCCTCCGCTTATTATAATCCAACTACAGCGGCGTACTACGATGGTAACATAGCTGATAAAAACACGGCCAACCACGCTGTGACTATAGTGGGCTGGGATGATAACTACTCCAAGATGAACTTCTCTACAACCCCGCCTGGAAACGGGGCATGGATCGTAAAGAACAGCTGGGGCACGTCGTTTGGTCAGTCCGGGTACTTCTACGTTTCGTACTACGACCTAAACATGGGCTACCAGGAAAACTCCGTCTTCACCGCTGAACCCACGACGAACTACACGACGAACTACCAGTACGACCCCTTTGGAATGGAAGGGGGCGTTGGATCGGGCAATTCTTCGACCGCCTACGGAGCCAACGTCTTTACAGCTGACTCCACCGGGACGCTTAATGCGGTAAGCTTCTGGGCACCCGTTGAGGACACCCAGTATACGGCACAGGTCTACGTTACCCCCACAAACTCCAGCAACCCAACAAGCGGTACCCTTATGTCGACCATCTCGGGCACGGCCTCCAATGCGGGGTACGCCTACGCGGGGTACTACACCGAGAGCCTGAGCACGACTGTGCCACTGACGAAGGGTGAGAAGTTCGCTGTGGTGGTAAAGTTCACCACGCCAGGAGACAACGATCCGGTTCCCGTACAGTACAAGGAATCTGGCTACGATGACAACGCGCCAAACGCTATACCCGGCCAGAGCTTCTATAGTCTAAACGGCACCACGTGGAACGACTTAGCAGTGACGTACGGCGCAGAAAACTCCTATGCCGCCAACATTCACGCGTTTGAGGTGGTGAGCAAGGCGAGCGTCCTCGCCGACATCAACGCCCTCAAGAACACCATTAACCACCTCCCTAACTCAGCGTTCATACCCGGCACCAAGACCGCCCTTCTTTCTCTGGTGAGCGTTACTGAGCTTCAGGTGAAATTCAACCTTTACGGGGGGGCTGCTACGACGCTGCAAAAGGCAGTGCTGCCGCGGATGGACGGCTGTGCCAAGACCGGAAAGCCGGACAGCGACGACTGGGTGCGGACGTGTGCCGCGCAGGGTCAGCTCTATCCGCAGGTGCAGAGCCTGATACAGGAGTTACAGGCGTTGCAGGGGTCGTGAAGGGGGTAACTACCTCCCACTCCCCTTTTTTCTTTTTTTTCACTTTCAGCAGGCCGTGCAATCGGGTTATCGCCAGCTGCGCAAATTGAACCCTTGTGCAAGCAGTTCCTCTTTTTATTAGAAGCGGCTGCCTGCGGAGTCGTGCTTGGGGCTCAGAGCGACAGCTGTGCGCGAAGCTAGCCTTATTGGTGACTAAAAAAAGAGAAGAAGGGGGCACATCGATTCTAGTAGGGCCACAGAGGCGCCTAGACGCCGAAAGGGCGGAGCCACCCCCCGCCAGATCATTGAAGTGCGCGGCAGGTGATGTGCGCGCACGATGCAGAAAAGCTTGCGATTTCTGTGCTGGAAATCTACAAGGGGGAGAGTTAGCCGAAGGGCGATCACCAGACTGACGAGATTCGCCGCGTAAAATAGAAAGACATATAGTGCTGGAGTAAGCCTTGCATAACGATAACCAGCGACAGTTGGGTGAGTACTAATGCGAATCGAAAATCGTTCTCTCCTCGGGATTCTCCTTTTTGTAGGTGCGGCGCAGGTCATTCTCATCGTAAACATCGCCGAAGCGCTGTATCCCGGGTATAGCGTGGCGACCAACGTCATAAGCGATTTGGGTGTGGGACAAACGGCGCTTATGTACAACGCGTCGGCCGTGGTGTTCGGAGCATTCATACTCATCGGTTTACTGCTCGGACGGCGTGCCATCGGCACAGGCCTTACCATCACCCTTGCGATCTACGGCGCCTGTTCTGCGGGAGTGGGCATATTCCCTGAAACCACCGGTGCACTCCACAGCGTCATCACGCTCGGTATACTTGTCTTCGGTGTAGTCTCCGCGATCATCTCGTACAGGGTGCTGCGCCCGCCGCTCTCGTACGCCTCAGTGGGCCTCGGAATCATCGCGCTCGTTGCCATTGTCCTAGGCGTCACGCAGATCTATCTGGGAATAGGTAAAGGCGGGATGGAGCGCATGGCCGCCTACCCGATCTGGTTGTGGGTGCTCGGGTTCGGGGGTGCTCTCATCGGCTCCAAGCAAGAGCCCACGTAGTTCACCGTGTCGGACTGCGCGCCCGTAACCATTCAGCAACTACGTCGGATTCACTCAAGGATGGACTCTCGTGTGGGATAGTCACACACGTTCAAAGTGTCTCCCACCCTTGGCCGACCGCACGGAGTGGCGGCGTCCTGATTTTCAATAAATAACATCAAATGTAAGTAATTGAGACAAAAATGCTTAAAATTGAAAGGTGAGGGAATGGCGTTAATTTCGAATGAAGATACACTTAAAAGCTGGAATGATGGGCCGGTAAAACAATCCATCCTCGAGTTTCTAAAATCGTCCACACAAGAAGGTCCGGACTACGTTAAGCCTGCAGACCGTATCGCAACGTTCGATAACGACGGCACACTGTGGGTAGAGCAGCCGGTGCCGGTTCAACTTAATTTCCTGTTCAGAGTTTTTGCTAATACAGCTCAGAATGATCCCTCTTTGGCGAGTAAGCAGCCGTATAAAGCTATTCTCGAGAGAGACATGACCTTTTTCCAAAAGGCAGTCGAACAAGACCCAGAGGCTATTATGGCTCTTGAAGGCGCTTTTGCTCGGGAGTGGTCTGGAAAAACTCCAGATGAGTATGAAGCTGAAGTGAAAGAGTTCTTTGCTACCGTAAAACAGGAGAAATTTGCAGCTAACTTCACCGACCTTGTGTACAAGCCTATGCTCGAGCTTTTTGACCTGCTGAAGAGTTACGAGTACCGGGTATTTGTGTGCTCTGGTGGGAGTCGTGAGTTCATGCGTGTAATCTCTGAGGAAACGTGGGGAATCTTCAAGGAGAACGTAATCGGCTTCAGCTTCCAAGTGGAATACCACGACGGCGTGTTAACGAGGGGCGACACAGTTCTCGGAGGAGTCGCTATCGGTCCCGGAAAAGTCGAGCATATATTCGCCCGAACGGGACGCTTGCCTGTTTTTGCAGTGGGTAATGGTGACGTCGATATAGAAATGCTGGAATCTGCCAGATTCAGATTATTGGTACACCACGACGATGATGAACGTGAATATGCGTATGAAAATGGAGTAGAGAAACTACGCGCCATTGCCAAGGAAAAAAAATACGCCATTGCAAGTATGAAAAACGACTGGAAGCAGATTTTTAGGTGAAAGACAAACCCGAATTACCTGCTATCGATACAATCGCCACGAGCGACGGTCACATTCTCAACTCTCTCGAATGGAGTTGTCGGGACTGCAACAACTGACGCAACCGGACAGGGGTCAGTCACGATAAACACGGCGGGATGGCCTCTTGGGTCAGTCGGAGCATACGCGGACTATGCCGGAAACGCGCAATACTACCCGGCGCGTGACGGATGGGGAACGACTATCGTAGCATAAACATGGGAGGCTGTGGTCTGAGTGGCACGACGCAGAAAAGCTTGCGATTTCTGTACTCGAAATCTACAAGGGGGAGAGTGAGCCGAAGGGCGATCATCAGACTGACGAGATTGGCCGCGTAAAATGCAAAGGTATAACGTGATACAGCAAGCTTCCCATAACAACAACCAGCGACAGTTGGGTGAGTACTAATGCGCATCGAGAATCGTTCTCTCCTCGGGATCCTCCTTTTTGTAGGTGCCGCGCAGTACATTCTCCTGGTAAACATCGCCGAAGCGCTGTATCCCGGGTATAGCGTGGCGACCAACGCCATGAGCGATTTGGGTGTGGGACAAACGGCGGTTTTGTTCAACTCGTCAACCGTGGTGTTCGGAGCATTCATACTCATCGGTTTACTGCTCGGACGGCGTGCCATCGGCACAGGCCTTACCATCACCCTTGCGGTCTACGGCGCCTGCGTTGTGGGGGTGGGTGTATTCCCTGAAACCACCGGCACACTCCACGGCGTCATCGCGCTCGGTATGTTTGTCTTTGGTGCGGTCTCTGCGATCATCTCGTACAGGGTGCTGCGCCCGCCGCTCTCGTACGCCTCAGTGGGCCTCGGAATCATCGCGCTCGTTGCCCTTGTCCTAGCCTTGACGCATAACTATACGGGAATAGATAAAGGCGGGATGGAGCGCATGATCGTCTACCCGCTCTTCTTGTGGGTGCTCGGGTTCGGAGGAGCTCTAATAGGCGCAAAGTCGGCCGAAGCAGAGAGCTCTCATATTTGATGGATTTTATGACATGACGGTTGCCATTTGCTGGGGATTCCTCGCAGCGGCGCGGAGGGCGATGATTATTCAAAAAAAGAGTGGTCCTGCGCAAAAGGTTTCATAGAACGCACGGAATAAGCCGTTTTGTTTTCTTTGCGTACGCGACGTATGCGTCGCCCAGCTTCGATGTTAAAACCCCCCCACCACGTGAAGCAACCAATTTAGACCCGCGCAAACGCAAACCCTGGGCTACATAGTTGCCCTTTGGTTCTAACCTGATTCAATGGACTAACCAAGCTTAAATGACATCTTCTTCTGCTTGCTCAAGCGCGCGACCCGTCGCTGCCAAGGCCGTTCACAGACTGAACGACCTACAACATCATTGCCGACGTCACGCCACGCGCGACAAGGAAGATGCCGACGAGGAAGAACACGACGGCAATCACCTGACTGCCGTGTTTCTTCAAGAAACGGATGATAGGATCGAAGATGCGGTCGAAATTTCGGGGCGTCACGGCATAAACGGCGAGTGGCCCCCAACACCAGCATAGCGCTATGGCCATTACCAGGAAAAAGGCGATCGCTTTGTCGTGAACGGATAGCACGACGACGCCGATATCTTTGCTTGCGGCGAGAGCCGGAAGCGATGAGAAGATGTTGCCGAAGCCGAAGACAATGCCCATTGAGAGCAATGCTCCTGAGCCCATTGCCGTCGCGTCAAAAGTTTTTGACTCCTGTTTCTTGAGGAGCGAACGAGCGCTTGCGTAGAGGAGGAGGAGACCAAGGATAAAGTCGATCGCCACCGTCGTCAACGACGGCTTGCCACCGGTCGTCGTCAGGCTTCCGAGAGCAAGAAAAACAAGGCATATCAGCGAAAACACAACACAGTACGTTGCGACAAAGATCGCGCCTTTTTTGAGCCGGTGTTCAGCTGAGCTGAGTACCGTCATGACCGTTATGATCGCCAACGGGCTTATCATAGCCGCGATGGCAAGCGGTATGACGACGGTGAGAAGTTGGGGTAGCGTGGCCATTGTGCTTACTTCGGTGCTTCAGGGCGTAGCCATTTAAGCGCCACGAGCTTAAGCGTTCCGATTTAGCGCCGAATTCTGAGGGCGCGAAAGCAGAAGATTACCTCAGCTCGGTGCACGAGCCATTTTATCCCTTCAGACCTGAGAAAGTTCGCTGAGCAGTGGGGAGACGTAATCAGGGTGGAACGAGTTGAGTCGCGCGTATACCCTCACCCACGGCGTCAGGAGTGTCGTCTGTTTATGCAGTTGCAGCGGGTGTCTTCATCTTCTCAATAGCAGGAGTCCCGGGGCGCGCTCGAAACACGGAAGATACTCGGAGCAGCGCTTATGATTATCGGAGCGTTTAGGATATTCAGTCTTTTCGGAATTCTAACATTCATACTGTTCTTAGTAGGATCCACCTCATTCTGATGCGAAGAAGGAGCAGGCGGTAGCGCCGCCGTTGCAGGGAAAATACACAGTGAAGCAATAGAGCCCCCCACATTGGTCATGTGGATTGATCATCGGACCCACGCTAGTTATCGGCGTGGTGGTTGCGTGCCTTCCGCCGAATACGTCGGCATCTCATTATTGATCTCCCGTGGGTGACACCCGTGCCGGGGTCACCTGCCGCTGAAAGGTTTCAAGCGCTATTTTGACCGCTTTAATTGGGCGATCATGGATCGTCTCCGGGCGTCGTTTTCACGTTGACGCACGCGCGTAGCCGCTCTCTAGCTTCTTTCGGCGCCTCGTGAAGGAATTCGCCGGCTTCGCGACATCTGCAGCGCAAAACAGCGGTTTTTCCGCCACAGATGTCCAAAAAACACGCGCATATGAAAACGATTAAGTGTCGTCGTGTCGTTTGTACCGTATTAGAACAAAATCTGGGGGAATAACTATGAAAAAGAATATAGCGGCGAGTTTGATCGTCGTAATCGCTCTCGCATTAGCGGTAGGGTGCGCTGGGTGTACCACGTCGACGTCGCCAAGCCCGAGTCCAAGTACGAATGCAACGGCCGTTAGTAACACCACGGCACTTGGCACGGCGCTCGGTAACACAACGGCGCTTGGTAACGCAACCCACTTAGACGTCATGCAAGGGCAGCACTTTACAATCCAGCTGCAATCGAACCCATCGACGGGCTACCAGTGGCAGCCGACGTACAACACCGCTGCCGTAACGTTGGTCAATCAGACGTACAGGGCCGGCAGCACATCACTGCTTGGAGCGCCGGGTGCAGCCGTGTTCACCTTCCAGGGAACTCAGCCGATAACCAGTGTCATTACGTTCAACTACGTAAGCCCCGCAAATCAAACGACAAACAGCGTGAACTACACGATAAACTGTACGACACTGAAGATAGCATCAGTGAACGCGGTGTTCGTCTCAAATGGTACGAATTTTACGATTCCACAACCATCAAATCCATCGACAGGCTACCAGTGGCAGCTGCAATACACCAACGATACGTTCACGTTGGTCAACCAGACGTTTGCGAGCAACGTTAGTGCCTCGAGCGCAGTTGTTGGGGCAGGCGGCAGCGAGCTGTGGACCTTCCAAACAACGGCGACGGGAAGCGGCGGCATCATCTTGAGCGAGGTAAGCCCCGCGAACCAAACGACAACCATCGTTCCTTATTTGGTGCTCGTCACGTCGTAAGGGCGGTGGCCCTTCTCTTTTTTTATTTTTATCATTCTGGGAGCGTCAGCTTTTGTTGTGTGTGTGATTGG
>PLGY01000055.1:0-8664 GCA_003139855.1 Candidatus Methanoflorens stordalenmirensis | reverse complement strand
AAAAAGCGCACAAAAAGTTAACCACTCTGTGCTTTGAGAAGGGCTCGCAATCACGTGTAATCGGTTCAGCGCGAGGCCGTAAACGCGATATGCTCGCCTTTTTGCACTCTACTCTCGCGCAGCATCGTTTATTATTAATATACTTTTATAAATTAGCAGAAATTTTAATACTAGTCGTTTGTCGGGGCTTTAAACAATGCGGCACGTGTGGCGAGTCTTGGCGCACGACAGCTGATGCGACGTAGCGTTGACGCTCTGTAGGATGGGCACGACGCAATACGGCGAATATGCAACACTTTCGCTCTGCTCCCGAAAGCTTCGTATGCGGCTGCAGACGACACGACATGAAAGACAATGAGCGGAGGTCAGAAAACTCGACGCCCGCATCGTGACGACCATGTGGCGCCCCATCCCTTCCGGCAGCAAGTCGTGTTATGAAAGACACGCAAGAACGTCGATCGTCGTGTGAGCGGACTATCGAGGCTGCGACCTCGAGACCTCAATCGACCGTCCAGAACTGTCGTGTGGACACTGAGACTCGATGGCAGCTCAGGAAAGCTGATCACGACGCCGGCCTGCAGGGGGGGCAATAAATGCTGGGCCACTGCTCTAAGGAGCTTGAGAGGTTATGAACACCATTCTGCCGAAAGTTGAACGACGAGCATTCGTCGAAAGCGACGCTGCATCCCGCATCACCAAGCCCGGCGCTGGATATGACGCTACTGTAGCGTCGTGGCGCAAGGACGTGATGCAGTCTCATGCAGACATTGAATGGAGCGCAGTATGAAGGACACAGAGGCGAAATTTACGTGCTTCAAACTGCGTGCGCAGGGAAAATCACTTGTGACGATCGCAGACACGGTCGGCGTGCGGAGACAGACGGTGGCGAATTGGCTCAAGGAGCACCACGAGGAAGTCGAAAACCTGAAGGCGATGGAACTCGACGCCTTGCGCGAGGCCTGCTGGATGACGAAGCAGGCGCGCATCCAGCGCCTGAGCGCGAGGCTCGAGAAGATCACAGCCGAGCTGGATAAACGTGACTTTTCCGATTTCTCGACGGCGAAGCTCATGGAGCTCGAGCAGAAGACGCGCGCGGAGCTTGCCAGCGAGTTCGGTGAGCCCTACATCCGCAGTGAGGGGGAGCTCAGCGACGCGAAGGCTACGAGAACGTCGCCCAGTCCCTACTCCCAATTGGCGCAGCAGGGGGGCGACACCACGCTGTTGCTTGAGCCTGAAGAAAGCGGCAACGGGCGAAAACGATCACGCCACGCTGATTAAACGAGGGCCGTCATTACTGGGCTTATTGTCGGGACATCCGCGCTTCGCAAAAAAGGAGAGTTGAAGCGCGAGTCGATCGCCGAGGGGACGTCCACGGCACATTCTTCTGGCGGTCGTAATTCGCTGAAGGAGAAGCGTCCGACCGAGAGCCAGGGGCCATCACTTTCATAGTATTAACTTTGCGAGATCGGCTGGCCGTCAGGACCGCGATCGGGTACACCACCAGTCGCGAAAGGCCGCCGCCTCACCGAAGCACCGCCATTTTTTTTTCGTTGGAGAACGGAACTATCCATATATTTCGGCATTATCCCATTTTCTCAAGCTACGGCCAACGTTACTCTCAATAACACTCTATCTTCAAAGCGACTATCAGTAATTCTACCATTCACAACTCCCCGATCTTTAACTCGTCCATCGTTAACGCTACATCCGCTCCACCTTAGAACATTAAGACCCTGCCGCCACGTTAATTTGTAGCGTGGGGATCTGTCACGCTCGTTCGCTAGCTAAGCGAGTAGCCTCTTTATAAGTGGACAGCGCAATTACCATCAGAGGAGATCGACATGGTGAAATCTTGCACATTTACTGGCGTCTTCGTTAAATCAGGCGACTGCTATACGGCCTACGCTGAAGAACTCCCAGGGGCAGTCACCCAGGGAAGGACACTTGAAGAGGCCCAGGAAAACCTCATTGAAGCTATTGAACTTGTTTTGGAAGCCAACCGTGAGTTAAGCGAGAAAGAGCTGGCTGAGAGTGGCCTCTCAGGTATAGAGGTTACTCGTAAAGAATTGGCCATCGCCAGATGAAACGACGGAAGTTCATTACGCACCTCGAGACGCACGGGTGTCACCTCTACCGGGAAGGCGGCAAACATACGCTTTATTACAACTCTGCAAACAAGCAGGTCGCATCAGTTCCACGACACAAGGAGACCAGTGAGTTCACGGCGTATGCTATTTGCCAAGCGTTGAGAGTACCGAGACCAAAATAGGCCATCATTCTTCTTATTCTTCTTTCTTTCCCCCGCCGCCAAAAAGCCGCGCCCAGAAGCCGACTTTAGGCTCAGGCAGGCCCGCCTTTTTCATCTCTTCTATCATTCTGAGCGTTCCGGTGCCGTACTCCTCAGCGTATCCCGCAATGCTCGTCACTCTCCTGATCAAAGGTCCGGTGAAAATAGAACAGCCAGAGGAGTTGTTGGCCGCAGAGGAATCGTGACCAGTAGACTTTGAAGAATAGAAGCGACGATAGGTAAGTGCAGGCCAGGCAGATGGACAAAAATGGTTCATCGACCTCTGTGCGATCGGTGTTCTAAGGCAAGATGGTCGGTCTATCTGGGTAACCGTTAGCTAAGAATAATACGAAAGTATGGTAACATTAACATTGAAAAACGTAGGAGGAGCGCAACACAATATGAAAGGCATAACGCTAGTCATTTTGATTAGCGTGATTGCCGCCCTCTTTGTCGCTGCTTCCCAGTGCATCTATACTACCGAGGGACAAAACGGAACCCAAAACGGAACCCAAAATGCGTTGCCCGTCCACATCGGTATACCTCTACTCGGGAACCATTTCGGAAACACAACGAACAGCCTCGTAGCGATAAGCAACCGGCTTAACCCCGCAGTCTGTGGTCTTCCAATCCTTCTCTAAGCACCGTGTTTCCGGAGCACGCTAAATAAAAAGCAAGGAGTGAACACTAACCACCAAGAGCAGCGCCCCAGGGCCTTGAAATCGAAAAAAGAAATAATGAGCTAAGAGCTACTGAGATGGCGAATAGAGCAGCTAGTGCTCGGCTAAGTATAAAAAAGAAAAAGAGAGCAGGAGAGACAACCTTTCACGACCCCTGCAACGCTTGCAACGCATGTAGCTCCTGTACAAGGGTATTCACGCCTGCATATTTCATGATTCACTTTCGTCGACATCCAGACTATTTCATCAATCGTAGTGCATAGCTAAGGTCACTGCGTCGTGGAATATTAGTGTGGGGTCCTGACTTCCATCCTCTGGTGGACCGTCTCTACTGTAGAACTTGATACTGATGTTTTTCTCAGCTATATCAGCAACGTAGGAGTACATAGTCCTCTCAGTAAATGGGAACGACCCACCGGACGCTTTAGAATCTTTGTAGTGACTGTACACGAGACTCATCGCTTCAAACATGTCTTCTTTGGTGAACGCGCCTTCGTGTTTCTGGACATAACCGTCCAAACGGTTCCAGCGGTTGAAGGTGTTGTACTCCTCCTGGGGATCGTATTTTGGGAACTTTGATGGGTCAGGGTACATGTGCACGGTGTGGTTGGTGACTATGAATGGTTGGTCTGGTTTTCCATCGGTGAAGTAGTACAATCCAGATTTTCCGTCAATTTCAAAGAGGGTCACGTTACCCCCCGTATCCCCAATAAGGAAGTGCTGCGCCCTGAAAGGAAAGTAAATCCTCTGCTGCAGGATCTCGAATTTGGCCTTCTCGACCGTGCTGCATTTGTTAAGAAGCATGCTGGTGAGCTGCGCGAACGATATTCCCGTGTCTATCGCCCCGCCAAAAGGCATAGGCGTTTTTAGTCCCTGCAAATCCGTGAGGATGGTTACAAAGAGCCCTTTTTCATTAATACCGTCCATTGGAGGATTCAAAAGGTCGTGCGAACCTAATTGAACGGCATTGCATCCCTTCTCAGGGTAGAACTCTACTGCCGATATTCTCGAAAGAGATTTTCTGGCAGGTTTTCCTTTTATCCCGACCCATGCGGCTTCCAGTTCAGGTACGCTGGCTTCATACCAGTCCAAGTTACGACAAACGCATGGATGTTTATTTTCAGTTATAGTGGGTGGAAAATAAATCGCAGAACAGGCTATATCCCCCAAATCGAAAGGCAAAACTGTGGTATCATAACTGGTTTCATGTGGGGCCAACTGGAATGCATCCGCCACTCCAAGGGCTCTTTCCGCAAGGGCAGGGAAATTCCTCTGCATGTACCCCTGTCGGGCTTTCCCATAAACTGGGTCGCTGTACTGGTCCAGTCGGACGTCGTACGTTTCAATGCCAATCTCGGCCAGATCTTTCCCAATTTTATAATCAGAGCCTTTAACAGCAATTTCACGCACTTCCAAATATTCATTTTTCCGTTTTGGAATCAATATCTCATTTCTTACTATCACAAAGATTACCCCTAATTAATTCTAGTCGTCCATTTTTTTGAACAAAAATTAAACCTGAGATCGGAACAGCGTAGCTGATGAGATAGAAGAAGAAAAGCGCCGCCTAGAACATATAAGGGTTCGATATTCCGTTTGTACCTACAAGGGGCGTGACGAACGCAGTGAGAATGAACGCGACGCCGGAGATCGGCGGAAAGAAACACCAATTGTTTGTCCTTTCTGAGAATCGAAAATGTGGCTTTTAGAAGGTTGATGCCTTCCGAAAATCTCCCCATTGCCTCATAAAACCGTCTCACGTGCTTATATATCTTGTTAATTCGCGCGGCTGGGAAGACAAAGCTCTGGTGTCATGGTAAGTGCGAGTACCGAAAATATCAACGCAGCTTCGGCTACCTGCGTATCTTGCAAAAAAAAGACCGTGTATATGAGAGCTGCGCGCGGAAAACGAAAAAAGAAATAATGATCTAAGAGCTACTGAGATGGCGAATAAAGCAGCTAGTGCTCAGTCTAAATGTAAAAAAGAAAAAGGGAGGAGGGGAGGTACCCCTTCACGACCCCTGCAACGCCTGTAGCTCCTGTATCAGATTCTGCACCTGTGGATAGAGCTGACCCTGCGCCGCACACGTCCGCACCCAGTCGTTGCTGTCCGGCTTTCCGGTCGCAGAACAGCCGCTGATATGTGGCAGCAAGGCGGTCTTGAGCTCGGTCGCTGCGGCACCGGGGTTGCCTACCCTGACGTTAATCTCAGCGGCGCTGATTAAAGCAAGCGTGGCTATTTTTGTGCCGGGTATGAACGCCGAGCTTGGGATGCCCATAACAGTTAGCCTGAGGGCGTTGAGGTCGGCGAGAACGCTGGCTTTGCTCACGACTTTCACACTGACGACAGGACTAGTCGCGCTAGCTACGGAGGCATTACCGGCATAGATGGTGCGGTACTGGTAGGTGCCGACAGCCGGCTCACTCGTGCTGATGCGATACGCGCCGGTCGATGTCGTGGTATTTGTCTTCCCCGTGACGTTCGCCCACGTGCCACTCACGTTCTTCTGGAGTTGGATGGTGGCGCCCGAGATGGCGGTGCCGCCGGTGGTGTTGAGCGTTCCGTTAATCGTGAAGGGCCTGTTGATGGCGGCGAAGGGCGGGGCGCTGACCGTGAGCGTAGTCTGCTGGCTAACCGATTCGTTGCCGATAGCGTAGACGTTGCCGTCAGCGCTCCCGACGTAGACCACGCCGTTGACGACAGCGGGGGAGGACCACACGGCACCTCCGGTCGTGAAACTCCAGAGCTTCGCGCCGGTGGTGGCGTTGAGGGCGTAGGTGTTGTTGTCAAGGCTCCCGACGTAGACCACCCCGTTGGCGACGGCGGGGGAGGAGAACACCTCGTTTCCGGTCGTGTAGTTCCAGAGCTTCGCTCCGGAGGTGGCGTTGAGGGCGTAGACGGTGCCGTCCTGGAAGCTCCCCACGTAGACCACGCCGTTGGCGACGGCGGGGGAAGACAACACTTGGCCCCCAATCGTGTAGCTCCATACGAAGGCCCCGGTGGTGGCGTTGAGGGCGTAGGTGTTGTGGTTATCGCACCCCACGTAGACGACGCCGTTAACGACGGCAGGAGAGGAGAACACGGGATAGCCGGCCGCGTAGCTCCATACGAAGGCCCCGGTGGTGGCGTTGAGGGCGTAGAGGTTCCAATCCTCGCTCCCTATGTAGAGCATCCCGTTGGCGACGGCGGGGGAAGAGTATACGTTGGCTCTGGTCGCGTAGCTCCACAGTTTCGTCCCGGTGGTGGCGTTGAGGGCGTAGACGTTGTTGTCAATGCCGTTGTTTTCAACGCTCCCGACGTAGACGACGCCGTTAACGACGGCGGGGGATGAGTAAACATAGCTATCGGTCGTGTAGTTCCACAGTTTCGTCCCGGTGGTGGCGTTGAGGGCGTAGACGTTGTTGTCATCGCTCCCCACGTAGACGACGCCGTTGGCGACAGCAGGAGAGGACTCCACGTTGCCTCCGGTCGTGTAGTTCCAGAGCTTCGCCCCAGTGGTGGCGTTGAGGGCGTAGACGTTGTTGTCAGCGCTCCCCACGTAGACGACGCCGTTAACGACGGCGGGGGAGGAACCCACGTAGCCTGTAATCGTGTAGTTCCACAACAGCTGGCCGTTCGACGGCACCGGCCCCGCCACTGGACTGTAATCGCCGGTGTGCTGGGCGTTGTAGCGGAACTGCATCGTATCGTTCTGTGCTGCTGCAGGGACGGTTACAGCGCCTGCGAATACAACTGTAATGAGAAGGAGCACTACAGAAAATGAGAGGATTTTGTATGCGCGCATGATTGCCTCTTGCAATGTTCTTGATGCGCAAGAACGTGTCAGGAGATACGATAAAGGCTCCGATTTGAAACTGATGATGAGAGGGCCGCACTCAGTCGCTCTAGGGGCTTGAAATCAAGAGAGAGATAATGAACTGTAAATTAAGGAAAGCTCAAACCCCGTAGATGTGCGCGGGGTTCGCGCTCCGCATCACCTTAGGAATGTATGTCGGGCCTCTCTCCTTTTCCTACGTGTGAACGCATACCAACACGCCAACGAAACAGCAAGGACCAAATCGTCATGAGCTTCCTCTCGCCAGGCCTCGTATGAATCGTGTCCCGTTGCGATGTTAACCTTGAACACGACCTTCTCGGCCGCATGCGTTCGAGGTTCTTTAGTATGCATTATTATTTACTTATTTTTATAAATTAATAAGAATTTTAATGATTGTCGTTTATCGGGGCGCTGAACAACGTGGAACGAGCAGCGTACAGCGCCACCGCTGGCGGGATTACGACTTGCGTTCACGCCGTTAAGGGCGTGTGCGACCAGATACGGCGGACGCAGTATTACTTTGTAACTGCTTCCGGCAGCTTGGTATACTTGGGCAAAGAGAGCGGCATGAACGATATATAGCGGTGGTTCGACCGAGCGGGTGTCCACTGCTCGAAGGAGCTCGAGGCTCGAGAAGATCACGGCCGAGCTGGAAAAACGTGATTTTGCCGATGTCACGACGCCGAAGCTCGTGGAGCTGGAGCTGAAGACACGCGCTGAGCTTGCCCGAGAGTTTGCCGGGCCCAGCATCCGCAGTGAGGAGGAGCTCCGCGACTCGAAGGCCACGAGAACGGCGCCCGATCTCATCCCAATGTTGCGCAGGGGCGACACCTCGCTGTTGCTTGAGCCCGAAGAAAACGGCAACGAACGAAAACAGTCACGCCAAGCTGATTAAACGGGGGACCGTCATTATTTGGCGCTTGTTGTCGCAGGACTCCCGTACCTCGTAACACGGGGAGAGTACGAGTCGAAGCGAGGTTGGGCGGTGGATCGAGCAGATTCGGCTGTCGAGCGCGTTTAGGCCTCAAACGAGAAGCCCCCTTGCGAGAGCTAGAGGATAGTCACGCAGATCGGGCGCGCCATATCATTGAATAAAAACTGCTAGATTAGTTATGGTAGTAAATGGGCTGTTGTGGGATCGGTTGTCAGCAAGCGTTACCGTGTACGCTGCGGCTCACTACCGGTCGCGAAAGACTCACCGAATTACCTTCTTTTCTTTGACCGCGCGCGTTACAGAGTGATAAGGACTTAAGCGGAAGGTTGGTGTGACCAGCGTACGTCTCCACTAATCTGCGACCTTGCAAACTCCGCAAGCGCATCGTTCGATTGTTGAGCACCGCCTAAGCAACGTTGTAGTTCTGACTCAATATTCACTCGCAACGGCGGAACCGCAGCGCTTAAGTAATTAAAATTATCTCTGTTACGTGGTTTCTAACGGATTGGGCAATGCGACGCTACTGAACTGAGAAACGGAGATTAAATCGCCTTGATAACAGTGGGAGATCAACGATGCCACGCATAACGAGGAGCAGCGAAAAGGCGAGGCGATGGAGACAGTAGCTGTCGTTATTCCGACGTTAAACGAGGAACGTTCAATAGGTAAGGTCATCGACAGCGTGCCCGTTGCCGACCTCTTGCAAAACGGGCTTGAAACTGCCGTGTACGTGATCGACGGGCAATCCACCGATAACACGAGGGAGATCGCCGTCAAAAAGGGCGCAAAGATCATACTCGAAGCGCGGCGGGGAAAGGGTCAGGCCATCCAAACGGGATTTAAGTCCATCACTGCCGACTACGCGATCATGGTTGACGGGGACGACACGTACCCGATTGAAATGGCAACGGAGATGACACGCCTGCTCCAGACACACGACGTCGT
>PLGY01000039.1 GCA_003139855.1 Candidatus Methanoflorens stordalenmirensis | reverse complement strand
GGTAGGGCCTTAACCGGTTGAATCACCTAGCATTGCGTTCCGCAATCCACTTTCAACAGGTCCATTGTTCACTCAAGACTTCGCCTAGTCGCACCGTGCCTCTATCAGAGGAAAAAACGCGACCGCCGATCAAGCGGTAATCGAGTGCCTTCTTTGACATCGTCTGTGGCACAGTCTGGTCGTAAGCGACCTTCGTCGTGCGTGAACAGCCGTAGGTGCGCAAAAAATTATTTAGTTTCCGACTCTTTTTCCTGCTCTTCGTCGGCGAACTCTACCAGCTTGAGCAGGATGATCCCCTTTTCCGGCTTTGCCTTCATAAGGAAGTACTCGCCGCCGTCCAGGTTAAAAAGTTCCCTGATCTTTTTGGGAATGACAACGTAGTATGACGTGCCGTCAGGGCGCATGTACCCTTTGACGAGCACACGCTGATGTTCTGGTTTTTCCTTCTCCATTCCATCTCGTGTAGCGGCGCAGGCCGCTAAGCAGTTAGGTAAGGTGAGATAAGGATCTCACCGCTCGATCCAGCCCTTCATCAAGCGCAGGGTTTCCATTTTGTGCTGTACAAGCTTGACTTTAAACTCTTTCTTCATGATCTTCTCGTCGAGCTTGCGGAGCACGTACTGCTTCTTGGCATCATCGTCCAGCTGCTCCCACATCATTTTCTTCATCATCCACTTCTTACCCATATCGTGATGGGTTCCCATTTCACCATACTGTTTTTCGTGCATAGTTTGTTTGCTCTATTTTTTATGTTAAGTATGCTCAACAGTTTGAGCATCCTTATACTTATACTTATGTTGCGCATTGTTGGTGCCTTTGGCGGCCTCTTTATGCCTAGAAGTGCCCGTCCTGCGGTTGGGTAGCATTGAAGCGCCGCCAACGCACGTCACAAACCTAGACACGCAACTTGTGAATGAATGGCGTAACAAGAATGCGTTAAAACCCAAAGCGGCGCACGCGATGCTGCTCGGAGCGTAGCTTTTTATCGCTGCCAACTAAATAATCACGTGCATGGACAGCGAGGAGAACACGGATGCGCACAACTATAGCGCGCACCGTGAACTGCGGCACCGAGCGTGCTACGTGCATCACACGAGACGAGAACGCTGCGCGTGTCGAGTCACCCCACGGCTGCGTGGCGTTTTTAATCGGTATGTGGCCATCGCCAAACCGTTTGTCCGAAGTCTTGTAGCTTGAATTGAATACTTGCGGCGAGACCCCGGCCGCGGAGTGCCGCCAGAAAACGTTATCTTTAGTGCGACACCTCATTTAGGTAGGGTCCAAATGACGCGCGAAAAGAAGGTTTTGGCGAATCTGTACCATCTAATGGCTCTTGCACTAGTTGCCGGAAACTCTGACAGCAGCACCGTTTTTCAAAGTGAGACCGGATTTACGATCACGTATCCTGCACGTTACAGAACTGACCAAGCCGAGTCCACCTCTATAAAACTTTACATCTACCTCACCGACAGCACTCCTGTCGATGCCGTTACGGTAAGCACTGACGATAGTTTCACCGCGCAAGCGACGCTCGATACGGTCATCGAGAAGTATGCCGATGCGATAACAACCGCTTACAAAGATCTCAAAGTACTCTCGAAGGACCGCAGCACGTTGGGTGGTCATGCAGCATTTCGCACGGTCTACAGAGGCGTGATTCCTGTGCAGTACGCTAACGATACGGTACGAGCAGAGACACTAAAAGTGAACCAGACGTGGGTCATAAAAAACGCCCGGGTATATACGCTTACCTACAAAGCGCTTGCTAGAGACTATAATAAATACTTACCACACGCACGACAGATAATGAAGTCATTCACCGTGACGTAAACACATTTCCAGGACGAAACGATGATTCTTGTGCCCTCGCAATGCTCCGACGAGGCTCAGTGTTCGAGTGCACGCTTGAAGCTGTGTGGGCAGATATACGCAAATGGTTTGACCGTAAGTACCCAGAGTTTGCGTGCAAACGGCTTTCGCGCGATCGGCGTTAAACAACGCGAGTACGCGCTGAACTACGTGGATCAGAACCGCGAGGACATAGATCATCGTGGAGCTTGTTGTTTCAGCCGAGAGACAGAGCCACACGTTTAGAACGAATTTTCTTGCCACTCGTGTGCGGTTTAGCCGACTTGCCCATTTGGCTTAGTTACGCGAGGCCGTAAAACTACCAAAAACGCGTGCGCACGAAGGTTATGGGTATTGGTGAACGACCTACCAACAAAGGTGCGATCGCACGTAGCCATAACGTATTGGGGGTTATCCAACTGCACATGGTCACAAATAGAAGACTGCGTGGTCAATACAGAGCGTGAGCCCGCCGAAACGCGAATGGTTCGAGGTAGCCCGCAGGGCGGGCTCTGCTCTCAAGCATCGACACGCTTATGCTGTGCAGATCGTATTTAATAGTCTTCCGGACACTGTGAAAGTGTTTTTTTTGCATTGCGCGAAGCAGTTCAACGCTCTTGGCTAGGCTAGCCGTCCGGCCGGCGAGTCGGAAGTTGTTCGCGTTACGGCGTTATAATTCAATATGTCAGAAGCATCGAGCTTACAGAAGTAGCAATTTAGCAGTTTCAATGACATATTCGCGAATTTGGGTAAGATCTTGAAGAACACGAAATACATTTGTGAAGCGCGACGGACGTTACTCGTGTATTAACGAAGCACGGAGGCGGCACAATGATAGAATTAAGAACCGTCAAGAAGATTCCTGTTGGAGGGGTGGCGTTGATTGGTGCGACAATCGGAACTGTGCTATCATTCATCTATGGGGTGATTCTAGCGATTTTCATTCTTGTGGGGTGTGGTAAACCTAAACGCTCTCTTGCCAGCGGGCTAGTGTATAGCTTGGATTTTCTATACACTTAAAATACATCGTTCCTGCTAGCTTTACATCTCTGTGTGTATATTGAATGTATTTGTCTTATCCGTTCTGTGTATCATTTGTTAATAATTGATTCGTTATACACTATCTATACACAAAGTACTGAAGGATCTTTTCTTTGTATTCATCAATTTAGGACCATATTCGATACTCTTTTGTAGTTGGTGCATTAAAAGTGTATCATTTATAGATACTAGTGTATCATAAGAACTCTAAACACTATAGATACACAGGGGGGATTTTCTCAAATGGCTCGTTTCAACATCACGTTACCAACTTCCATAGCAAAGATGCTCGATCAGGACGCAGAACATCAAGATATAGCGCGATCGACGCTTATTGCGCAACACATAGCACAGCACTATGAAGGAAGATCAGAGGCTGACTATGAAGCTGAGATTCGAGAGCAACGTGCAGAATACGAAAAACAAGTCCAAAATCAGCGTGCGGAAAGCACTAATATAGTGCAACGCGTTAGCGCCGAATATGAGGCTAAGATTGAGAAACTTATCGCTGAGCATGATGCTGAGATACAGCAAATCCGCGCCGACGGTGAGAAGCAAATACAGCAGATAAACGCAGACCGTTCCACGGGTATCCAACAGCTGGAGAACTCGCTCGAAGAACTTGAACGTGTTACGCATCAGCTCGATGCTAATCTGAAGGAATCTGGAGAGCGCAACCGCTCTTTGACGGAAGAGCTGCGGGAATCGGAAGCATCGAAAAACGTGGTTGTCACTGGCCTGCAGCACCGCGTTGAACTCCTGGAAAAGGACAAAGCAAGCCTCGACGAGGCACTACAAGTTGAGAAGGGCCACTCGTTCGAATTGAAAGCCGATAAGGAGACCCTGCAGAAGCAAGTCGAATTGCAGATGTTGCAATTACCTGCCCCTAAAGTCGGTTTTTTGTCTCGGGGTTGGTCGCGGATATTTTCACGCGGCAAGACGTAGGCACTGGAGAATGAAAACCGCGCAGATATTCCCGCTTCCGTAACAACGGCCCCGGATGATCGTTAAGCGATACGGCGCGTGTGACAACTGCACCCGAAGCTCGTCAAAAGCTATGTTATGGCCGCGCTGGAAAGAATGCGCAAAGACATTGATCTGTTCGAAAATGAACTGCGCCAGAAATTATTAAAGCACGGTAAAACGGTATCCTTGTTCATTCGCATCCTTTATCGTGCAACAAAAGTTTCTTCGCTTTTATTGTATTTGCCGAGGTATGAGAGATGTCAGTCGGACTAGTTATAAAAGTACCAGAAGGATTAGTTCTAGCCGCAGAAAGCAGAGTAACGGTAACTGTGGCAGACAAGCAAACAGGAAAGCCACGCGGTCAAGCTGCTTACGACAATACTACGAAGCTTTTTTCATTCAAACGGCCACACGACTTCATCGGAGTAGTTACCTATGGGCAAGCTTTCATAGGAAAAAGAACCGCCTATGGATATTTCACTGAATTCAATGAGCGACTTAGTGAACACCTGTCTAAAGAAAGGATGTCTGTTTATGACTTTGCGAAAGAACTGTCTGATTTCTTTAAGGCAAAGTGGCAAGCTGAACCACCATCCCCGCCACCAGAGGGGATGATACAAGAGCCAATGTCATTTTTGATTGGGGGGTATAATGAGGAGGAATTAAACGGACGCGTTTATCTCGTTGTAATCCCCGATAACCCAGAACCGGTTGAGCAGAGTCGAGATAATTTTGGGATAACTTACGGCGGCGATATTGGGATTATATATCGGCTAATAAACGGGTATGACGGCAATCTCCAAAAAATAATAGAGCAAAATCTGACTGTAGAGCAGAAAGAAGAATTACAATTACCATTCCCTTATGATGCGTTGCCACTTCAAGATGCAGTTGACCTTGCGATTCTGCTAATCCGAGCTACAGTCAATGTGCAAAAGCTAGCAATAATGCCTCGCACATGCGGCGGCCCAATTGACGTTTGCACTATAACGAGTGCAGATGGGCTACGCTACGTTCAGCGCAAAGAAATCACAGGTGAAAAACGAGAGTCGTAATTAAAGGTAGTTGGCAGCTTTTTTCCTACTAGCCCCTTAAACTACCCGTAATATAGGTATGACCGGAGACATCATAATGAAACAAATCGCAATCTATGGCAAGGGAGGAATCGGAAAGAGTACCATCGCGTCAAACATCTCAGCGGCCCTCAATGAGCGAGGGGTCAGCGTCATGCAGGTCGGCTGCGACCCAAAGCGGGACTCAACGAGGATACTCGCGGGAGGGCACCTCATCCCCGCTGTCCTGGAGATCTACCGAGACAAGCTGCGCCACGGACAGGACGCGCACGCCATTTCGCTCGACGACATCGTCTTCAAGACGCCTAGCGGCATCTACTGCGTTGAAGCGGGCGGTCCGGAGCCCGGAATCGGCTGTGCGGGGCGCGGGGTTCTCACGGCGCTCCAAATTCTAAAAGACCTCAAGGCGTTTGAAACCTACGCGATTGATGTGGCCATCTACGACGTCCTTGGCGACGTCGTGTGCGGCGGGTTTGCGATGCCCATCCGCGAAGGGTTTGCGAGTGAGATCTATCTCGTCTGTTCCGGAGGCTTTATGAGCATCTACGCGGCGAATAACATCGCGCGGGCGGTACAACGTCTTGCGCGCCGCGGCGACGCAGGGCTGTCCGGAATCATTTGCAACAGCAACGGTGATGAGGCGCTGGAGCGGGCCGTGGTTCCCGCGTTTGCTCAGCGTTTGGGCAGCGCGTTCGTGGAATTTGTTCCGCGCAGCTCCGTCATTCAAGCGTGCGAACTCGAAGGGCGCGCTGTGGTTGAACACGCTCCTCAGTCAGAGGAAGCGGTGATTTTTCGGGACCTTGCGCGGAAGGTGATGGAAAACGATGTGAAAGTGATCCCGACGCCTGTGGAGGAGCTGCCCGAGCTCGAAGAGCTATATCGGCAACACGTGGTAAGGCCTGAGGCCGTGTAAACTGGCGTCGTGGTCAGACCGTTGTCCGCCGTGTGAGGCGACGTGAAACAAAAGAACGTTCCCCTGTGTCTAAGTTGCAAGAACTACATCAGCCCTCGCGTCTGTCAGGCCTTTGCTTCGATACCTCTGGAGATATGGGAAAATCGCTTTCGCCATACGGAGCCATATCCCGGCGACAACGGGAAGCGTTTCGCACCAAAATTCGGGTAACTTCGCTTGCGCCGCGTCGGCGCACGCCTCACGCCGGCTAGGTAAGGCACTGAACGCGGACCTTTGATCCCGTGAAGTACATCGAGATTGACGAGATTTACCAAAAGACGACGGAAAAAGCGGTCGAGTGCACGTTTCTCGCTGCCGATGTGCTCGGCGATTTGGAAAACGTCACGGGAACGTTTGATTTCGCCTATGATTGGGGGCTGTTGCATCACATTTTTCCTGAGCAGCGCCAGCGGCACGTAGCAAACGTGCATCGGCTCCTTAATCCAAAAGGGAAGTATCTTTCACTGTGCTTCAGCGAGAGAGATCTCGCGTTTGGCGGCGTAGGAAAGTATCGAAGGACACCGCTAGGCACCGTGTTGTATTTCTCATCCGAAGGCGAGCTGCGCGCGCTTTTCGATTCGAATTTTAGGATCCTTGATTTGCGGACCGTTGAAGTGCCCGGCAAATCTGCTTCACATCCCGCCAGCTGCTGTTTCATGGAGCGGAAAGAGCCGCTTTAAAATAGCCGGCACGCTACGAATCGTGAGCATGTCCAATATGAGACTACGACCAATCGCGCGTGAGGGTAGGCAGACAAATACTAGGATCGTCCCGGCCGCAATGATGAAGCGTCGATTCCATGTGATTCGAGACGGAACCGCACGCCACTGCTGAACTTAAAGATATATTTTAAGTCATAAAATAGGAATAGAGAATTAATTTAAGGCGCAGTTGACGTTGCCGAGCGAGACACGCTCTTACGCCTATCAAGCAAGTTCGATTACCCGCATAAGATAGTCATCAAGTTTTGGTCAAGTTTTGGTCAAGTTTTGGTCAAGTCAACGTGCTTCACAGTGGGTGGAGACTTCCCGCACCACGTGAAGGCCGCGACCGTCTCAAACCAAAAATGGCTGACGTTCAGGAAAGGCCCCCCTGGTTTATCTACTTAACAACGCCGAAGAGGCGCACAGACGCGCTTTTCGGATCCTGCAAGCGAGAAGGCTTGAAATACTAAAAGCAGCACACTCTTAAAAAAGGTGAAACACGTGGACGAAGAAAAATGTGCACAATGCGGCACTCCAGCGTCGCCAGGTGCCCAATTCTGCGCGGCCTGCGGCGCGACGCTGACCGGTCAAAGGACGCGCCCCCTCCAACAGGTCCTTTCTGCAACGCAGCCTGCGCCGACTTATCAAGCGCCTGCGTACTACACGGGCACTCCTACGCCCTATATAGGCGTTGCCATTCGCTTTGTCGCGACAATCATTGATGCCATCATTATCGTAGTTATTGTTGGCATATTAACCATCCCATTCCTCGTTGCGACTATTGCTGTCAACGTCGCGAACGGAAACGTGTCAGCGATTTCATCCGGGCCTATTGTGGCACTAACTGTTGTAGGATTAGTCGTTTGGTTCCTCTATTTTACGCTCCTTGAGGGGCGCTATGGGCAAACGGTCGGCAAGATGGCACTCAGCATCAAGGTCGTGCGAGAAGCTGACGGCGCACCGATCGACTACGGAGAAGCAGCTGTGCGCACCGTCCTCCGCATCATCGACGGTTTGTTCGATTATCTCGTGGGGGCAATTTTTATCTGGACGTCCGATAAGAAACAGCGCCTTGGCGATCGCGTCGCGCATACCGTGGTAGTTAGCAAGTGATCGGCGTGAGTCCTTTTTTGTGCTCGAGCGGCATCACGTTTCGCGGAACATACGTGGCTGGCCGTCTAGCTTCTATTAGTCTGCCGTCTTCAGAGTCCCTCATTTTTGGTTCTGCGAACGGGACAACGCCCTCAAAGTTGCGGGTGCAATGCGCGTTGGCTGACAGTACTTATCGTTCTATCGCTCGTAGCGAACGAGGCCACTGAAAAGCGGTAGCGTAGAATCGCAAGAAAAGATTAAAAGGGGGGGTTTCCTATGGCTTAAGAAAGGAGGTGAACTGATTGAACGAAAATCAATGTGCACGCTGCGGAACTCCCGCGTCACCGGGCGCTAAATACTGCGAAAGCTGTGGCGCACCACTCGGGACCCAACCGGCTCAAGCGGTGCAGCCCACGTTTGCTCCGACATCCGGGTATCAAGCACCTCGTAATTACGTGCCGCACGTCGCACCGCCCTACCAAGGCGTCGCCATTCGCTTTGTCGCGATTCTTATCGATACCATAATTATAGCGATCATCGGAGGTATATTGTCCATTCCGTTCAACGCGCTCGCTGTCATTACGAACAGCCCTTCAGGAACAGTCACTGTTTCACCGGCCAGTGCCGTCGGCGGACTTGTTTCGCTCGCGGTCTTTGTTCTGTACTTCACGTTGCTCGAGGGCCACTACGGACAGACTGTCGGGAAAATGGCCGTCAAGATCAAAGTCGTACGAGAAGCAGACGGCGCACAGATCGACTATTCCGAAGCTGCGGTCCGAACGATCCTGCGGTTTCTTGATCTGATCCCATACATAATCCCCTATCTGCTGGGCGCAACCCTCATTTGGTCCTCAGACAAGAAACAGCGCCTCGGCGATCGTGTCGCGCGTACCGTTGTAGTCAAAGCATAAACGGGCCTCATGCCCCATTTCACATTACTAGCGCGTGTAGAGTGTGTCTTTCCTAGTCACTTGCTGCCTAAATTGGACAACATCTGCTCCCATGAAGAGCGTTTTGGCTTAGTTATGAGCGATTGAGAAGTTTTGTAATAAGGACTGGTTCTTGGCGCTTGAGCGCGAATCTAGCCCCGGTCATTCGCCCATCCGAGAACACCCGTAAGATCTAGCAGTTTGCCGCACTCACAAGAAAAGATTAAAAAGGGATGCTCCTCTATGATTTAAAAAAAAGGAGGTGAAACACGTGGACGAAGACAAATGTGCTCAATG
>PLGY01000057.1 GCA_003139855.1 Candidatus Methanoflorens stordalenmirensis | reverse complement strand
ACGAGTCCGGCAAGCATCCCGTTGCACATGAAGCTTACATCAGGTTTGTTGCCGCGCACGCGCCAAACCCAGATTGTTGCCATCACCATGCCAGCGCACGATGCAAGCATCGTGTTAACGGCGATGACGCTGATACGGAGGTCGGTCCCCGCGAGCGTGGAGCCCGGATTAAACCCGAACCATCCGAATGCGAGGATGAGCGTTCCGAGCACAGCCATAGGGATGCTGTGCGGCGGAATGGCGCGGACCTTCCCGTTGACGTACTTACCGATACGAGGGCCGAGCATCCAAGCGCCGACAAAGCCGATAGTACCACCTACCATGTGCACGACCGTGGAACCTGCAAAGTCGACGTATCCGTTGCCTAAGCCAAAGTTCGTGCCGAGCTGCGAAAGCCATCCACCGCCCCAAACCCAGTTGCCAAAGAGCGGGTAAATGATTGTCCCTATGAATAGACCGTAGATGCAGAATGCCAGGAATTTCCATCGTTCGGCCATGGCCCCGGTCGGAATCGTGGCAGCGGTATCCATGAAGACGACTTCGAATAGGAACAGCGCAAACACGCCAACGTCATAGGCACCGGTCAGCGCAAAACCGTGAGCACCGAGCAGTCCGAACGGATGTCCCAGTAAATTGACCGTCACCTCGCTGCCAAGTCCGGTAAACCCGCCCAAGGTACCAAGCGACTTCAATCCGCCGAACATGATGGCGAATCCGCAGAAATACCACCCGAGCACGCCAAGCCCGTAGATCAATATGTTCATGCCCATCGTGTGAGCCACGTTCTTTGAGCGCGTGAAGCCGGTTTCAACCAGTGCAAACCCCGCCTGCATAAAGAAGACGAGGAAGCCGGCCATGAGCGTCCATACGAAGTTAATGGCCACTATATTGTGGCCGACAGCATTGGCGAGCTCAGTTAACGTCGGTTGGCCAGTTACATTTGCCGGAACGTTAGCCGAGCCGATGCTGCTGCCCGTTGGATCGGGTTGACTTCTGTCAGGCAGCGCCTGCGTAGAGGCAATTGGCGTTGAGGCGTTTAGCGCTGAGTTTGTAGGCTGTTGGGCCATTCCTGTGATGTACCCCGATTTTGCCATCATCAAACTCACGAATACGAGTATCAAAAGGCAATTTATTACCAATTTTTTACTTGGTTTCCATGTCATTTTGAAACCTCACGTTTTGCGGAATGTGGGCCGTTTTTTAGCCTGTTTGACGTAGGTGGGGGGGAGCGCACATGGAGGATCGAGGCGCCCCCCAGCGCAGTTCCGCAACTGCGTTTGTCAGTAGGAAGCTATATCTATAGGAAGTAGGTTTCTGACTTCCTACTAACAAAATGGCTAAAGCTATTATCTTATTTAAATTTTACGAAGCAAAAAAAAAATCAAACAACATTGCCAACTGGTTGGTAGCGTAACCAAACTGTCATGCCATATTCAAGCTGATCGGCCTGTCTTCGTGACAGCTGGAGAAACAGCAGCTTGGCGATTACTACTTATTGTTCCAGTTCAAAGTGTTCGATATTAAGCTAAATCCGACGGAGACTAGCCTGTTGAAGTCTGACGAAATCGATATGCGCGGGAAGATTGCGGTCGCTCTGGATCTCGTGGAGGAATGCAAAGAGTTTGCAGCCTTGGTTCCCGAGGTCAGGACCAACCTCGTTTTCGCTCGGCTCAATTCTAGAAGCAGAGGTGATGTTTTAGGAATAGACGGACGCATAACCGTCGTGAAGGGCTTACCTCACGCTGCAGGCAAGCCCAGATTCGGCGCGTCAAGCCACATGGCCCGACTAATAGTAGAGCTGGGCAAAGCCGATTCGACGTTTAGGGCAGGGGTGAACTTCGCCAACAATCCATCTCTGACGAAATGGCTCAAGGAGTATTGCGACGCAAAAAGATGGGTTTTCAGCGTGATCGACCGCAGTAAAGAACCGGAAGAAATCAAGGAAGCGGAAGGCGCATCGATGCCTTGGAAAGTTCAGCAAGCGATAGATGCCGCCGGTGGCCGGGTTCCCAAAGTCTTCTACGAAACCGGCGCCATCGGTAAAGAACCTGTGTCGGTTCTTGTCGGGCGGGATCCTATAGAAGTCGCAGAGCAGATCTGTGAAATCGCGAGACGCTACCATGAGCGATAAGATCGGAAAGATAGACCTCGACGCCTTCACCTCCTTTCTGCTTCCGCGGCTCGGCAAAAAAGATGACTCGGTAATCGTGCCACCGAGAACGGGTATCGATGCCGGAGTTATCGACATCGGCAACGACAGGGTGCTCATAATAGCGGAGGATCCAATCTTCGCTATCCCGCACCAGCCCTTGGAGATGTTTGGATGGTATACCGTCCACATCGGCGCGAGCGACGTGGCGGTCATGGGCGTCAAGCCCAGATACATGACCTATTCACTGTTGATGCCTCCCGAGACAAATGAAGAGGACTTCCACACTATTGTGGATGCCATTCACAGAGCTGCTGTGGAGCTTGACATAGCGATCGTCGGCGGGCATACGGGGTACTATCCAGGGTTTGTATCACCGACCATAGGCGGAGTCACCGTCTTTGCCATCGCAGACAAGCACGGTTATGTTACGTCAGCCGGAGCGAAGGCGGACGACGATGTGATTCTAACTAAAGGGCCGGCAATAGAGACGGCGGGAATCCTCTCTGTGATCAGAGAAGAGGAGCTCTTAGAGAAATATCCATCGCCTCTGGTCGAGAAAGCTAAAGCCCTCTGCATGCAAATGACCGTGGTAAAAGACGCCTTGTTAGCTATGGAATCCGGAGGCGTAACTGCCATGCACGACGCGACCGAGGGTGGCGTTATCGGCGGGCTCTTCGAGATAGCGAGCGCTAGCGGAGTGGGGATGGAGATAGATGAGGAGGAGTTTGTCTATCCAGAAGAGGTAAGGATGGTCTGCGAGGCATTTGGCATCGATCCCTTGGCAGCGATCGCCGAGGGCTCACTGTTGATTACCGCAAGGCCGAAAAATTCGCAGAATATAGTAAACGCGCTTCGCGCTGGAGGCATAGCAGCTTCCGTTATCGGCAGGGTAACAAGCGACCCAAGAACAAGAACAATTCACCGGCGCGACGGGACAATCGCGCCTCTAGCGATCCCAAGCCAGGACCCTTTTTGGCCATTGTTTTTTAACTCACTGTGACTGCCGAGCGGGGGTCGTAACGATGGCCGACACGAATGCTGCCGTGCTTAGAGTCGCTTTGCCGGTTGAGGCGCGGCACGCCTACTCTCGCACTAATATATGAGGAGCAGCCCATACGAGTTCAGATCGGTGTGGGTTATCTTCCCGTAAGCATTGTTCTCGCACGGAATTACCTCGATCGGCAAGTTGAGCTTCCGCACCGTTGCAAATACGTCGACCCCGACGGCTTCCATTGAAGTTCGCACCTTCTCCGCGTGCCTGCAGTTCCTTTTTAGCGAGAGATCTACGACTCCTTCTGATTGCTCAGCCACGCACTCCTCGCAGTAAATGCACGGGTACGCTGCAAATGCGAGAGATTTATAATAGCCTCGGTAAAACGCGTGCTGCTCGAGCTCATACACTGTATCTCCTATCCAGCGGATGAGCCTTTCAAGAAACGGATGCCAGTCTTCAGGTATGCTCGTAGGGTCGATATCTTCCATTCCGGGTATTCCTTTGAAGTGCACGATATATGCTTTTGAATACTCTTTGAGGAGGGCTCTCGTCTCCGAAGGGCCTGGGACATACGGGGGACAGCTGAGGTGCTTTGCGAAGCCCTTGCAGCCAAACACGCACCGCCATCTCACCCATTCGCGGACCACAATTTCATGCGGGTCAATCTCGTAAATCTGAGCATTTTTTCTCTCAGCCAATGCTTTGAGCTCACTTTCTAAGGTGTTGTCGTCCATCTGCATCGCCTTAAAATATGAAAAGATCTCGCAATTAGACCGTTAGATTGCAGGAACAATTCTTATGAGTACGTTCGTTGTTTTTCGTGTTTATTGCGCAACTGTGAGCTGCTACTATATCTGCAGGCTCCTAGACGTCTCGATGGGGCATGAGATCGCAGCCTGTGCACGCAGCGCACATCGTCTCAGCCACGTCAGCTCGCAGGCCGTACTGGTCGAGGAGTGCGCGTTCCTTTCGTGCTAGTCGCAAAAGCCGTTCGGCACTAGGTCGCCGCATTCTTGTTTGTGACCGCAAGGGATGTTCGACAACTGCTCTCAGTATAGGGATCACGCCCATTTTGATTAAATCTTGCATGCCGTTTATAACCGACTGATCGTCCTCTCCCAGACCGACGAGGATGTTGGAAAAAACCTTGTTTCGACCGAAAATCTCTACTGCGTCTTTGAGGGCCTCCAAAACAAAATCCAGTGACAGTCCCGGACACATCGTTTCAAAAAGCTGACGGTCCATCGTTTCGACGTTGTACTTTATTTCGTCAGCGCCTGCCTCCTTTAAGAGTTTCGTTGAATTCTGTGTCGGATACACAGCAACCCCGATCGGAAGATCATACTTCGCTCGCAATATGCGAATTATAGCTGCAACTCGCTCAACTTCGCGCTGTGGTGACTCTTCGACACCGGAAGTCAACGCTATGGATCTTAATTTACGAGCGAGCTTCGGATCGGCGAGAATTCTTGAAATCGCCGTTTCAACATCGCTCTGGTCCTTTACCGAACCGCCCAAGAGTGGCACCGGGCAGTACTGGCAGTCGAATATGCACACCTCGCTTACCGTGATATAAGCTTGTTCAGGGCAATGGGCAATGGCATCTTCAAGATACCCACGGACGATTTCTTTTTCGTGGTCGCGAATAACCACTTCATCTCCTTCAAGCGATGCCTTGAGACGGGAACTGTGTTTTATTCCCAGGCGCACCCGATGACCGTTAAATCGTAAGAAAAAAGACGTTAGTCCGGCCCCAGGCCCGGACGCAGGAGTCGTAATGCGCCCAAGTATGCGTTCATCAATGTCCACCCCTCCTTCTGCAATAAGAAAAGCTTTCGTCTCCGCACTCTTATCCATCGTTTGTGCCCTCATTTATGCCTTTGACCAGCCGCCCGCTGCAATGATGCGTGCAAGTTGCCCCTGTTCAATTGCCTCTTCGTTGTGGCGCCGTGGGTCGAGGAGCCATCGGCTTACGCGTAGGCTGATGCAGTTGCCTGTCACAGTGATTAGCCGTCATCGCCACGGCGAGGATGTTTGCTGGCCTTCGACCTCACGTCCGCGCAACTCGTAAAAAGGTACTCGTGCATTGGAATACATATATCCTAAGTTCTTTACAAGAATTGTTATCGTCTGTAGCATTATATCAAAATCATGTCGAGTGCAACCAGACAATGTCGATCCGACTCACCAAAGAAACAGCTGGAAACTACTGCCCTCAAGATATTGAACTTGAAAGGGTGTTAGCACATATGCGCTCGCATAGCAGTGCAGTGATAGCCTTTTCAGGTGGAGCTGACAGCTCGGTCGTTGCTGCGCTTGCCAAACGGGCTTTTGGGGATGCAACAGTGGCTGTAACGGTAGATAACGGTGCACTTCATCACGGCGAGGTCGAACACGCGGCTGCGATCGCCAACGAGATCGGCATTCACCACATTGTGATTACCCTCAATCCGTTGACTGTTCTCGAAGTGAAGCAGAACGATCCTGAACGATGTTACTACTGCAAGAAGTTGGTCTTTGGCGCGCTGCGCGACCTGGCTGACGAACTGCACTTCACTGCGGTCATGGACGGCACAAACGCCTCTGATCTTAATGGCTACAGACCAGGTCTGAAAGCTCTGCGAGAACTCGGCGTCGTGTCGCCGTTGCTTGATCTCACCAAAGATGAAGTAAGAATGGTCGCGCGCAGACTCGGCTTATCGAACGCTGATGCGCCGTCCGCCGCTTGTCTCTTCACCTCATTTCCTTACGGCACGATCATAACCGGCGAGAGAATTGAAAGGCTTAGAGAAGCTGAACGTGCGTTAAAGGCGATCGGCATCGCGCAAGTGAAAATCAGAGATCATAATCACTTCGCTCGCATTGAAGTCGACAGGGAGGAGGCCGGAAAGGTCCTTACGCATTCTTCTGCTATAACTGATAAGCTCTTGGAGCTTGGGTTTACCTACGTTACTTTGGATCTCCAGTGGTTGCGATCAGGCAGCATGGATATTGCGTTGATTTCCGCAAGACAAGAGCCTACAAATGAGCGTTGACAGGTGCTTGTTGAGTGTCGGATTCGCTATTACAAAATCCGTATGTTCTCTAATCGGGCGGTTTCAAGGCATTAGGAAGAAGGAATACCGTTGGGCAGGGACAAGAATCACAGGAATTCGAGTATCCTCTTCCAGATAATCTGTATTCGCGACCTGCACGCGGTCTGCGGAAGAAAATCTGGATTGCTCACTCGCTAAGATGCCGAGTTTCGCTAACCATTATCATGGATGAGATGCCATTGATTCGCTTGGCTTCACCCGCATTTTTCACGGAGACTAGAGTGAGATCTGTTGTCTCTAAAAAATGATGCTTAAAGCGGACGATACGATATTCAAAGCACCGAAGAGCCCATTCTTCGTAAATCAGTTCGCGGGTAACTTGGTCGTCGCTCATACTACGGTTTGGTATCCAATGCTTTCCTTATTGCTCGACGCTACAATTTCGTAATTGTACCGCTGATCGCCCAATAATTGTGACCAAAGGCGTAAATGTGAGCAAGAACGTCTTTGAAAATGCGATGAAGTCAAAGACGAGACGGGGTTGATGAAGGAAGTTAATCATCTCCCACTAAGAATCGGGCATCTTCCCACTCTATACCATACTTCGTTCCTCCTCATGGGTACAGCCCTTCTGAAGAATAATGACGTTGAGGCCGAGTGGACACTTTTCCCATCGGGCCCCGATCTTGTGAACGCCATACGCGATGGACACCTCGACATCGGCTACGTAGGGCTTCCACCGGCGATCATTGCCGTTGACAAAGGTACTGGGCTCATATGCATAGCTGGAGGGCACATTGAAGGAACTTTGATGGTCGCGGGAGAAGATGTAAGGACGGTTGATCAGTCCAGGAGCATGCAAGCGTTCCTCAGCCAGTTTTCGGGGACATCCATAGGCTGTCCACCACGGGGCTCGATTCACGATGTTATTGTCAACGAATTGCTGAAAGAGTATCATATCGAGGATGTCCATGTAAGCAATTATGCTTGGGCAGATTTTCTCCCTGAAGCGATCGTGGAAGCTGAAATAGCAGCGGCTGCAGGCACGCCTGCCCTCGCCGTAGCAGCTCGGAGGTACTATGGGGCACACACGATAATACCCCCCGCACGATTGTGGCCCTTTAACCCAAGCTACGGAATTGTGACAATGAGAGACGATTTGGTTCGTCATGAGGATGTTCTCCGGAGGTTTCTCGTCGCTCACGAGATGGCGTGTGAGATGATCAGACATCACCCGGGCAAATGCGCGCGCATCGTTGCTCGAACGACGGGGGTTGTGGATGCAGCCTTTGTGGCGGAAGCGTATCAGATCTCTCCAAAGTATTGCGCCTCTTTGCCTCCGGAATACGTTTCATCGACGATGAAGTTCGTGAACGCGCTTGAAGCCCTTGGCTACATCTCGAGACGAATGGGCGAGACGGACATATTCGACGTATCGCTAATTAATGAGGTGCATACGGCGCCGCCACACTACGAGTGCGGGGTACACGAGGCTTTGTAGTAAGTCCGGAAAATGCGAAATGCGCAAATCGGAGTGGGGCTCTTCGGCACGTAGAGGAATCGCTACCTGGCAACGTATCGAGCGTAGATGCTCTTGGCAGCCTCTGGGTCACGCGTGCCCTTGATTATTGCGCGGCCGTCACGAAAGAGGGTCATCTCAAAGTCGGTATGAGGGTCTTTGAACAGCAGAGTGTACTCGTTATGCTTAACCTGCCCGATCCGGTCGAGAATGCCGGCGAGCTCCGCCAATTTGATCGTGCCGTCTCGGGCCGGAGTAATCTGAACGGCATCGCGACCACATAGTGTTGTGATTTTGTCGCCCTTTTTAGCGTCCAAGAACTCAAACTGCGACTGGGCGCAGCATCGACAGGAGGGGTTCTTTATAACGCTCATCTTTTGCAAAGTTTGCTCCCAGACGTCATATATGATAAGTTTTGTATCGGTCGCGTGTTTGGCCAGCAAGATTCTAATGGCTTCCGTGGTGGCAATTGATGCTACGATGGTGGGTATAGTATTGAGCACCCCGGCCAGATCGCACGTTTGGAGAACTCCTTGGGGCGGAATGTTTGGGATGAAACACCGTAGGCAAGGGGTTGCGCGAGGGATAATCGGCATAACCATCCCGTGAGTTCCAACCGCTCCGCAGTATACCCACGGGATCTCATGCTTGATGCAGACATCATTCACCAAAAAGCGCGTCTCCATATTGTCGGAGCCGTCAACGATCAGATCCGGATGTCCGAGGATGTCTTCCGCATTGTTGGGGTTGAGATCTTTAATGATGTCGTGGACAATGATGTCTGAGTTTGCGCGCCTCACCTTCTCAGAAGCCACGAGCGCTTTAGGCAAGTCGAGGTCTCCCTCGTTAAACAAGACCTGTCGCTGCAGGTTCGTCAACTCGACGAAGTCCCTGTCAATGACGGTCAGCTCTCCGACGCCTGCCCGCGCCAATAAGTTAAGGACTGTTGAGCCTGTGGCCCCGCATCCCACTATCGAAACGCTGCTGTTCAGCAGTGCGGACTGGCCGTCAGTCCCGATCTCGGGGAGAATCAGTTGTCTTGAATAGCGCGCATACTCGTGCCTGGCATTCACTGCGGAGAAGTTAGCGTTGACGAGCTTATGGCAATCGTTAGGTGCCATTTTTGTCCGAAACGCAAGGACTAAGTCCAATGCTTTGCTGCGTGAGCTAGGCCGAGGTTGGTTGGAAATGCCTTGCCTGCGCAGCGGGTCTGGTAGCCCGCATCGAACGGTAATTATGGGCTTGCGAGCTGCGTTCTTTATTGTGAGGCGTTGAGACCTTTGCAATGCTTTCCACTGGATCGTCTTCTGTCAATACGGGTATCACGAAGTCTTCTACCCCAGCACAGAATATGCCGCAGCGAGTCCGATCATTTCAATCTGTGGGGGTGCAACCCTTTCTACTTCAGTCGAAGCAGAGTCGTACCCCAATCTTGCTATCCGTTCAATAGTCCTACGCACGAGTGAGTGCTGAAATATTTGAAGCCCCTTGCAACTGTGAACAAACGAATATGAGCGCCTCGGACCACTCAATTAACAACCTTTTAATACGATCCTCATTTTCTTACGTTGTTTGATATTCAGGGGTCTTTAATGAGGATTGAAACATCTCAGATCGTGATTACGACCGAAGAGCGACTCGATGGTGACAAAGCGCGCGCCGTTCGGGGTTTTTTCGGCACGTTATTCAAAACGGTCCCTGCCCTCCGCGGGCACGATGGAAGGGGGCTCGTCTACCTGATCCCGCTCCTGATATTAAATCTGATCGTGGCGGTCGGCAAGGCGGGCTTCGTTGTTGAGTATTTGAGCAAGGTCCGGCCCGATCTTCTTGTACAATGAAAACTCCACCAAGCTTAAACGCGGCGATCAATCACTTCAGAAACTTTCTGGTATCTGGAGGGGGACTCACTCTCGCGCTTTTTATTCTGATTCACGGTTTTATTTTTGGGTTCTTATTTCACCTTTATTTGACCACGAACACAGATATTGGCGTATATTTTGCGGACGCCTCAAAACTCGCAAGCGGTTTGTTGCCTTACCGTGATTTTACCCTCGAATATCCTCCATTGTCTCTGATCTTTTTTGGTTTACCCAGAATAATAACTTCTTCTGATGCGCTCTATACCAAGATTTTCCAGTTCGAACTCCTGGTTTTCGATATTATCGGACTTCTTCTGATATTTGATATCGCCCGTCGGTTAGAAGAGGCCCCTTGGAAAGCACTGTCAATTTATACCCTGGCCGTGTTGGCGGTTGGGCCGATCATCATTCAAACGTTTGATATCATCCCGGCTGTCATGACGCTCGCAGCTATCTATCTCTTCTGGCTTGGGAAGCATAATGCCAGCTGGGCCGTGTTAGCCTTGGGTACATTGACTAAGATATACCCGATAGCGATTGCACCTATCTTTTTGCTCATCTATTTCAAAAACCGTCAACTCAAACAAATCCGCGATGGGGTGGTCACCTTCCTCGCCGTTTGCATGATCACCATCCTGCCTTTTATTATTCTGGGATCTGGCAGCATCCTGAATTTGGTAAGCTATCATAGCCAGAGAGGAGTTCAGATAGAAAGCACGTATAGCGCAATTGTACTCGTTCTGGCTAAGTTGGGCTTCACCACAGTTAGCGCAGAGTACTCNNACTAGCGACCACGATGGCCACCAGCAAAATCCTTTCGCCGCAGTATTTCGTTTGGCTAATACCCATTTTTCCGCTAATATGCGGCCGATGGCGCGCACCGATTTTAGCGACTTTTGTTCTCATCGGTGGACTCACCTACGATATTTTTCCCTTGCATTACTCTGAGCTGCAGAATTTTCAAGCCACCGCGGTGGCTATCCTCGTGGCCCGCGACATCCTGTTAGTCCTGCTTGCAGTCTTGGCGGTAGTCTCCTTGAAGCGGATGAATGCTTCGAATGAGTCATCGGGGCCGCTTAACGCACGGCGTTGAAAGGCTTCTTTGGAGTAGCTGATAGGGGAAACGGGGTTTATTTCGAGCGTGTCACCACCGCTGTTCCGTATGCCAAGATCTCGTGCATGAGTTAGGAAATCTCCGACGAATCAAAATAAGCGCTTATTACGCGTTGGCACTGACTGCTTTAGCTCAACAAGTCGATACAAGGCCTTTGCTACGTCGAGCTGCATCCAACAGGATGAAGCGCAGTCAGAAAGACCACAACGAGCCAAACTAACTGCAGGTCATTCTCCGAACGTGATAAGTAGCTTTGAGTTCATGATTCGGAGCGAGAAAGACCCGAAACGCATCATTAAAGCTGCTATGCCAGAAGAAAAGTACGGCGCACATTCAGTGAGACCATGCAAAGGAGGCGGCATCTTAGTTGAAGGCACGTTCGACGAGCCGTTTTCAATGGAAATACTATGTCGGATTCTGCGTGATACGGGCAAATGCGCTGAAAAACTCGGCGTGGCGCGGCTCTTCTACGCAGGATGCGGTGTCACTTTATACAGAAATGGCAGGGTTGACGTTCATCGCGTCCAATCGACTGAAGAAGCCATAGAGATTCTTGACGAGGTGAAAGTAATAGTCCGCGAGGCGTTCGTGCAGGGCGATTAAAGCTCCAGCCTTGTGGCGAGTCGAGTGAGCTTGACAATATTACAACGTCGGCGCCCAGGTCCACCAGTGATTTCCGCTATAGTTCCACAAGACCGCTACGCCTATTCCGATGAGTTGCGACGTTAAGTAGTATAGACCAAATAGACTCGTCAGTAACCACAGGGTCAGTAGGTTCAGTACGATCCCTACAAACCGTACGGCATGATCTCTATAAAGAGCCGTGAGTGTGTATCGAAGCCCGCTTGTGACTCTATCTCTGAATGTCCACGACCTGTTCAAAATGAAGTTAGACAATAGACCTGCTTCTATGGCAATGACTCCCGATAGCAGATAATAAACCCCGAGTTCAGTAAACGCATATAGTACCGTTAAATTCAAAATAATGCCAACTGCGCCCACGGCGACAAATTTCCAAAAACGATGAAACTCCCCGGATCGCAAAAAGAGACTCGACGTATGATGGAGATAATCGACTGCGTTTTTCGCTCCGAGTTTGCTCACCCCACTCCCCCGCTTGTCAAACGTATAGCCGACCTCTGAGACCGTCTTATAATCTCCTTGAACAAGGATCTCAAGCAATATCTTATAGCCTACCGGGCTAAGGTTTGCGTCGGCAATGACGCTCTTTTTGAAGGCGAAAAACCCGGACTCGGGGTCCTTGATGCTGCGTATCACTCTGAAAAGCGTTCGGGCGAGAAGGTCGGCACCTTTAGATAGTAATTGTCTTGAGAAGCTGAAACCTTCCAAAGCGCTTTGCTCAGCAAACCGACTTCCGATCGCTATATCCGCTCCATTTTGCACGAGCGAAACGAGTTCTGGTATCTTTTCGGGAGGATGTTGCAAGTCAGCGTCCATGACGACTACTAGGTCATAATTCGCTGCTTGAATGCCCGTCAGCACGGCGGTAGCGAGCCCCCTCTCGCCCTGTCTTCGTATGACCCGCACCGGATCACCGTTTGACTGCTGTGACGCAACTTTCCACGTTTCGTCAGGGCTATCATCATCAACAATGACGATCTCAAAAGGATCCCCCAATGATCCCATGGATCGATGGATTCGTTCCAGAAGTTCGGGAACGTTCTCCCGCTCATTGTAGGTGGGGATTACGATAGACGCGCTGCTGTTCGGCATAGATCTCCGGAAGCTCGACGCTGAGCGCCGTTACGTTCCTGTCAAAGGGAAGGTTGTCATTCTTCCCATAAGAGCCTTTCATCGGGGCCGAGAGAAACCAGAGGTCTTTTCGGCAAAAAGAGCTGAAACGATGCGGCCTGAAAACTGCAGCTAGTGCAGGTTCCGGCGCATTTGCGCCATGAACCTATCAGCATCAGGTGCGACTGTAGGCCACACGAGGCAGGTCGCCGGACAACGAAGCAGAGTCGCGGGTGGTTCCGTCAGTACCTATTCGGGCTTTCCATAGCCGTTATCCCTGCACGCACAGAGAGGCGACATCTGCCGCAGCTGATCAACGATCTCGGGGAGGACTTCGTTTACGTATCGTACATCTGCTTCCGTTGTTTCTCTGCCTAAGGTGAGCCTCAGACTGCCGTGAGCATCAACGGGGTCCAGGCCGATCGCCAGCAGCACGTGTGATGGTTCAAGCTTCTTTGACGAGCAGGCGGATCCAGTGGATCCAGCAATCCCCTTTGCGTTCAAGCGGAGCACTAGCGACTCCCCCTCGATGTAGCTGAAGCTGAAATTGCCGTTGTTCGGAAGACGGTACTCCTTTCCACCATTGAGCCGAGTGTCGGGTATTTCTCGCAGTACGGCGTCGATTAGCTGATCTCTGAGTCTTTGTATGCGCACATTATCCGCGAAATCTTCCATCGCCAGTCGCATTGCCTCACTAAACCCAATAATACCCGAAACGTTCTCGGTGCCGCTTCTGAGGCCGTGCTCGTGGCCGCCACCGAAAATGAGCGGTTTCAGTTTGGTGCCCTTCCGAACGTAGAGGCATCCGACTCCTTTCGGTCCGTATATCTTGTGCGATGACACGGAGAGCATGTCCACATTGAGAGCGGCCACGTCCACTGGAATCTTCCCGACGCTCTGGACAGCATCGGTGTGCATGTAGATGCCGTGTGATGCTGCGATCGCTCCAATCTCAGCTATGGGCTGTATTGAGCCGATCTCGTTGTTAGCGTGCATAATTGATATGAGTCGCGTGTTGTCCCGAATTGCCTCTTCCACTTCGCCGAGATTTACCCGGCCGTCATCATCGACAGAAACGTAAGTCACCTCGCGCCCACGCTTCTCAAGAAACTTGCACGTCTCGAGAACCGCGGGATGTTCGATCGCGGAGGTGATGATATGGTCGCTCTCGCCACTGCGATCGCGTAGCACTCCACGCAAAGCCATGTTGTCCGATTCAGTCCCCCCTGACGTAAAAACGATCTCAGGCGGGGTGGCTCCAATCGCGTGTGCTATCTGTTCTCGCGCGTCCTCGATCGCTTTGCGTGCCTCAAGCCCATAGGCGTGGAGGCTCGAGGGGTTTCCGAAGCGCTCTAAAAAATATGGGCGCATCACTTCGAGGATCTCAGGGCGCATCGGAGTGGTCGCGGCGTGATCAAGATAAATCATGGTCTCACATTGTGTCGGTTGTTGAACGTCGTACTTAACCTCTCTCTTTGACGCATAATGCTTTGGCACATTTAGAACTAGCGAACGGCTGCGCCCCCTGCGCGAAAGCTGCTTGCCTCACGCTCCGACCACCTTGTAGTAGTATGTGTATCCATTAGAGTAGATCTTGTCAACTCCTGTGGTGTGGTTGTCAATCGCTCCGATACCCCCGCTCCATTGCGTGGCGTTTTGGGGGCTGAGCTTCCATTGTCCGTTCACCAGGTGGTTGTAATAGTACTTTGGCGGCGTCGCCGTGAGGAACAGGTAGTTGATTCCGGTGTGACCTTCGCCATTCCATTGCTGCAGGTATGCGGGATAGACGAAGTTGAGCACGGTGTAGTTCTCCAGCGGACTGTCCGGAGGGTGCATCACCAAAGCGCCGGTATAGTACCAGTAGATAATCTCGTCTCTATAGTCGGTCATCGTGGCGTTATCAGGGTCTTTTCCAACGGTCCAGAGAGCGGCAGCGGTGACCCGGGCGTCGGGTGGCGCAGTTATCGTGAAGGTTGTGTCATAGTTCACCGCAAGGACGGTCGCATTCACCGCCGCTAATATCAGGAGCATCGCAGCTAAGGAAGGGGCCAGCCACCTCCTGTTGACTGGCACCCGGCCGTGTGATACCAAGATCAAACCTACAGTGGCGATTATGCCATAGATAAAAGCAACCCAAACGATCAGACGGCTGCCAAGATCTAGAGACCCAAGCGCTTCGATTGAGCTGAGGTAAGCAGGAAGCGTGATTCTTGCGGTGTAGAACTGCAAAAAAAATCCGAGCGCTGTCACAGCCGCGAACAAAATAAGACTTAGAAAGAGGTAGCGTATATAGGCAACATCCACCTGATCCGCTTCATAGCTGTGGGGGGATACTGAATGAGCACCGGCATAAACAACCAGGGGGGCCAAAGGCAGAAAGAAAGGCAGGTAACCTGACTGTAATCGCGTTGCGAGAGCGTACACAATCACACCAGCTCCAAGCACAATCGTCAACGCTGCGGCAGATCGTCGGTAATCAGTTAATCCTGCGAGCGTGTTCCGCAGACGCGCTAGCAATTGCGTGGTGGCTGCACGCGACGCTTCCGTGCGCCAAAAAACAGCGTAGCACAGCACAGAGACTGCGTAAAGCGCTGCCAGACCTAGCGCCGTGTAAAAGAAGAGACCGACATACACGCCGTTGTAGCCGTTAAGCACGTAGTAATAGCCCCACCAGGGCACAAACATAGCAGCGATGTAGACAGGAGCCGCGTACTTGACCGAGGATACGAGGAACGGCATAGTGAGTATCCCGACGGCTAGAAAGCTCAGATGGTGGGTGAAGATGGTCGCGAGCAGTATCGCTGTGAGCATCGAAAACGTATACTCGCGCGAGGTGCGTCCGATGTAGTACAGGTAGAGGAACAGCAGCGCGCCACAAAAGAGGATGAAGCCCACGTTCTCTTCGATCATGAGCGACTGTTGGTGCGTGATGCCCTCGAACATGCCGATTAGAAGAATCATCACTGGGATCGCCCAGCTCGTCAATCGGCCCGAACGCGACGTTATCAGGTAGGCAACTACAACCATGACGATAGGCGCCGCTATTTGCAGGAAGTACTGCGCGAGGACGATGAGATTAATGCCGGTAAAAACCGTGAGCGACGCAAGCAGCGCTTCGAGGCCGACTGAATAGGCGCCGTAGTACATCGACTGTGTCGCAGATGGAGAATAATGCCCGGTTACCACGTACTTGCTGGTGTCGCCGAGGAGCATCCATGGATCGGGGTCGATCGAACCGCTCCACACGGACAGCGAGTATCCGACCCTGAAAACGATGAGCACAATAGTGATTGCGACCAGCGCAGCGAGGTACTTCTTGTTCAAACGCTCACCCCCGTACCTCGGCGCGCGTCTTCATGAGACACCTCAACATCGCTAGTGTATCGCGCGTAAGTCTGACCTTGCTGCTCGCCGTATTGCTCCACGTTATGGGCACTTCGACGATGTTGAACCCCTCCCGGTGGGCTTTTGCGATTAACTCTGCGTCAAAGGCAAATCCATCGCAGGTGATAGTGATGGTGTCCCATACCTCACGCCGAAACGCTTTGCAGCCGCACTGAAAATCGCGTATGGCAGTGTCGAGCAGTAGGTGGGCGAGCGTGCGGTAAATAAATCCTGAGAGTCGTCTCGAGAGAGGTTGGGAGATAGCAATGATCGACCCGGGCAGCTTTCGCGACCCGACGGCGAGATCGGCCCCCTGCTCGATCGTTGCAGCGACGCGCATGAAGTCGCTGGGATGAATCGACGCATCGCCGTCGATGAACCCAAGCACGTCTCCAGTTGCTAAAGCAAGCCCGCGGCGCAGCGCTGCACCCTTACCAGCCAAGACCGGGCTGCTTGAGAGTATCGCGTTGCTGTTGTGCATCGTGAATTCTTGCACGATGTCGGGTGTGTGGTCAGTGGACGCATCTTCGGCAATGATGAGCTCCAGGCCTTCAAAGGCGCTGAACTCATCGAGCAATCCGCCTATCTCGTCGGCCTCATTATGCGCTAGAATCACGACAGAAATCATTCTCTTTTCCTACACCGCGTCAGGGGCATAAAGATTGTTCTATTCCAAAGCGAACACGCACAGATCTAATCGCTCGCCGAGCCTCAATCAGCAACAGCGCACCGAAAAAAGCCGTATTTCAGAGTGCAGCAAGAATAAATAATAGCTATCGCTATACGATCACTGTTCATTCGGCGCAGTGACTATTTTGGAGGAGCGGTGCCAAAAAGCTTAGAGGAGATCAACGAGCGCATTCGTGATGGAAGCGTCCACGTCGTGACAGCTGACGAAATGACTGCGCTCGTGGGCGAACTTGGGTCCGAGAACGCGGCAAGAGAGGTCGACGTCGTGACCACGGGAACGTTTGGCGCGATGTGCTCGTCCGGCGTGTGGATGAATTTCGGACACTCAGATCCGCCTATCAAGATGAGTCAAGTGTGGCTTAACGATGTCGAGGCGTACGCCGGTGTCGCCGCGGTGGATGCGTTCATTGGGGCGACCCAGCTTTCGGAGACGCGTGGCCTCGAGTACGGCGGAGCGCACGTCATCGAAGATCTTGTGGCCCACAAAGAAGTCTATTTGAAGGCCGTTGGCTATGCTACTGACTGCTATCCGCGCCGCAGCGTAGAGGCGTCTATTTCCATCGGGGACCTTAACGAAGCCACCATGTTAAATCCGCGCAACGCTTACCAGCGGTACAATGTGGCGACCAATTCCACTGACAGAGTGCTTTACACGTATATGGGGACGCTGCTTCCCCGGTTCGGGAACGCGACTTACTCTGGTTCAGGCACACTCTCGCCCATCTATAACGATCCGGACTATGAAACCATCGGCGTCGGGACGAGGATCTTTCTGTGTGGTGCGCAGGGGTACGTCGTCGGCAACGGGACGCAGCATGACCCGGCGAACAGCTTTGGCACGCTTATGGTGTGTGGTGACCTCAAGGCTATGAGCACCGATTACCTAAGGGCGGCGATTCTCCACAAGTACGGCACGTCGCTCTACGTAGGCATCGGCGTCCCTATTCCCGTCCTAAACGAGGGGATTGCGCGAAAAACTGCCATCAGTGATGCCGACATCAAGACGACGGTCCTCGACTACGGCGTCGGCCGCCGGTCGCGACCACAACTAAAAACGATCAACTATGAAGAGCTAAAATCCGGGATGATCGATCTCAATGGCAAGGAAGTGCGCACATCATCCATGTCGAGCTTCTTCAAAGCAAAAGAAATCGCCACCGAACTCGCGGCGCGTATACAAAGAGGGGCGTTTGAGCTCGCCCTGCCGACAGCGCGGCTCCCGCAGCAGGCCACACTGAAGCCCATGAAGCAACTTTCTGCGGTGCC
This sequence comes from Candidatus Methanoflorens stordalenmirensis, assembly GCA_003139855.1. GTDB lineage: Archaea > Halobacteriota > Bog-38 > Methanoflorentales > Methanoflorentaceae > Methanoflorens > Methanoflorens stordalenmirensis. Next base: position 204 of record PLGY01000057.1, on the reverse strand, counting down.
ACTCGTGCGTGAAGTTATGCTGCCAAGCATCACCGTGCGTGAAGCGATCAGCGTACAAGAGGCTGCCAAGATCATTATCGGAAAGCAGATCAACCACTTGCCGGTTATCTCAGCCAGCAACAAGCTTATCGGCATAGTGACGGCGTACGATATCTCTAAAGCGGTTGCGCTAAACAAAGGGGATAGCCTGAAAGGTATAATGAC